>JANQHU010000416.1 GCA_028282485.1 Bacillota bacterium | reverse complement strand
GGCGGGGGTTTTCATTTATTGACTTTTCGGAATATCGTCATCTTTTTAGTAGGCTTTGGGTGGACCGGGATCACCGGAACCCGGTATGGCTTAAATGGGGTTTTAAACCTAATGCTTTCCTTTGGCGTTGGGGCCTTATTAATGTTTATGGTAGCCGGAGTTTATTATTTTTTAAGTAAAATGACGGAAAGTGGGACCTTTAATATTCGTAATGCCTTGGGAGCCACCGGAACGGTTTACATCCCCATTCCTGGTAAACGGAGCGGAATGGGCCAAGTGCAATTGACCGCCCAAGGATCCGTGCGGGAAATTGAAGCGATGACTGATGCCGAGGAGTTGCCTACGGGAACCCTGGTGAAAGTTACCGAAATCGTTAATAATCAAATTTTGGTGGTTGAGAAAGTATGAGTTTACCTGAGAGTTGCAACAGAAGTTGATTTATAATGTAGGTTAAATAAATCTTTATTGTGGAGGCGAGAAAGGTATGGGCATGGAGTTAATTGTTATTTTAATTATTGTAATGGTCTTTTTTATCTCGGTATCGTCAATTTTAAAACGATTCCGCCGCTGTCCTTCGGACCGCATTTTAGTAGTTTATGGTAAGTTAGGCAAAGGGGCATCATCCAAGTGTATTCACGGCGGGGCGGCCTTTATTTGGCCGGTGTTTCAGGATTACGCTTACTTAGACTTGACCCCCTTTTCCATTGAAGTTAATCTCACTAAGGCATTAAGTAAACAGAATATCCGAGTGGATGTCCCCTCCCGGTTTACGGTGGGTATTTCCATCGCACCCGGGGTAATGACTAATGCCGCCGAACGGCTCTTGGGCATGAAACCAGAAGAGATCCAGGAGCTAGCCAAAGACATTATTTTTGGACAATTACGTCTGGTAATTGCCACCATGGATATTGAAGAAATCAACTCGGATCGGGATAAATTCTTGGCCAATGTCTCCAATAATGTGGAGGCGGAGCTGAAGAAGATTGGTTTAAAACTAATTAACGTGAACGTTACCGATATTAAAGATGAATCCGGTTATATTATTGCTTTAGGAAAAGAAGCCGCAGCCAAAGCAGTAAACGATGCTAAAAAGAGCGTTGCCGAAAAAGACCGGGATGGTGCTATTGGTGAGGCTAATGCCCATCGGGACCAACGGGTTCAAGTCTCTGAAGCGGATGCCCGGGCCGTAGAAGGGGAAAACCAAGCCAAGATTGTGGTGGCCAACTCTGATGCCGAACGCCGGGAAAAAGAAGCGGAAGCCAACCGTAAAGCCATTGCGGCGGAAAAAGTCCAAGCTGCCAAAGCCTTAGAAGAAGCCTATTCCGCCGAACAAGAAGCGGAAACAGCCCGGGCCGAACGGGAAAGAGCCACCCAGGGAGCGGATATTGTGGTTCCGGCAGAGATTCAAAAACAAAAAGTGGAGATTGATGCTGAGGCGGAGGCTGAAAAAACTCGGCGTCATGCCAAAGGGCAAGCCGATGGGATTTTATTTGAAATGGAAGCTCGAGCTAAAGGGATCTATGAGATC
>JANQHU010000131.1 GCA_028282485.1 Bacillota bacterium | reverse complement strand
TATTGATTACATGGTGATCCCGGATCGAATTGAAGCGGGAACCTTCATGATTGCCGCAGCCATCACTCGGGGGGATGTTCTTTTGGAGGAGGTAATTCCGGAACACTTAGAAGCTTTATCTGCTAAATTGCGGGAGACCGGAGTGGAAGTAATTGCTGAAGAAGAACAGGTTCGAGTTCGGGCTAAGGCGCCGATTAAAGGAGCCGATGTGACAATTCTGCCTCATCCAGGTTTTCCCACAGATTTACAACCCCAAATAACCGCTTTACTATCCGTTGCCGATGGGACTAGTGTCATAACCGAAAATGTTTTTGGGAGCCGTTTTCGCTATGTGGATGAGTTGATTCGAATGGGAGCAATTATCCGGGTAGAGAGCCGGAGTGCTATTGTCAAGGGGACTTCTTCCTTAAGCGGAGCTTCCGTTTACCCACCCGACTTACGGGCGGGAGCCGCACTAGTTATTGCTGGGTTGGCCGCAGATGGACGCACTATTATTCAGGGCTTAAAGTATTTAGACCGGGGGTACGAAAATATTGAGCAAAAATTGGCAGCTTTAGGAGCCGAGATTAAACGGGAGAACTAATAATCAATTAAGAAGTGATGAAAAGGAGAGAAGCAGGGTGACTCAGATCCACCAAAGTATAACCCAATTAGTAGGCAAAACTCCGTTACTGGAGTTAGTAAATTTACAACAGAATCAAAAATTAGCAGCCAGCATCATTGCCAAATTAGAATATTTTAATCCGGGTGGTAGTATTAAAGATCGTTTGGGAGTGGCTCTAATTAATGACGGGGAAGCTAAAGGTATAGTAAAACAGGGGACAGTCATTATTGAGCCCACTAGTGGCAATACTGGGATCGGCTTAGCAATGGTGGCTGCAGCGAGAGGTTATCGCTTAATCTTAACCATGCCGGAAACCATGAGTATCGAAAGAAGAAAATTATTAAAAGCCCTGGGAGCCGAGATTGAATTAACTCCGGGTAACCAGGGGATGAAAGGGGCAGTGGCCCGAGCCTTAGAATTGTCTCAGGAAATTCCTAATGCCTTTATGCCCCAACAATTTCAAAATCAAGCCAATGTGGCAATGCATCGTCAGACCACAGCGGAGGAGATTTGGCAAGATACCGAAGGAGCGCTGGATATTTTGATAGCTGGGGTTGGGACAGGCGGAACCATAACTGGCGTCGGGGAGGTTTTAAAAGAGCGGAGTCCCCAGGTCAAGATTATCGCGGTTGAACCTAGTGATTCCCCGGTTTTATCCGGCGGCAGCCCCGGGCCCCATAAAATTCAAGGAATTGGAGCTGGTTTTATTCCGGAAGTTTTAAACCGGGAAGTAATTGATGAGGTGATCCCGGTAACTAATGAAGCTGCTTTTAAATACGCTCGATTAGTTGCCAAAAGTGAGGGCTTGTTAGTTGGAATCTCCTCGGGAGCAATTTTAGCCGCGGCTGTCGAAGTAGCCCAAAAGGCTGAAAATGCGGGTAAAAAAATAGTAGTTGTTTTACCGGATACCGGGGAAAGATATTTATCCACCAGTCTTTTTGAGGAAAGTGGCGGTTAAACCTCCGTATTTTCGTAGTGAACTAATAGTCCCAAGAGCGTTTCTTTTAAATCAATTTTGGCCAAGGCTAAATCAAGACGTACTTCATTATGAGAAGTACGTTTTATTATTTGTTGGAGCAGATCCATGGCTAAGGTAGGAAAATTATCTAATTCTTGCTGTCTTTGTTCGAGGCTTTTTAATAATTGATAATCAACCTTAGTCATGTTTTTCACTAAGAGATCAAAGGAGGGCAGGCCTGCTTCCTGCCATCTAGTCCGGACATTGCTATATGGCAGATCTTCGCCGCGGGTATTTTGGGGTGAAGAGTTGTCAATAAAAGCAGCTAACTTTTTGCCGGAAAGCTCTTTAACTACAATTGTCCCCGCCGCTAAATCCCCCAGTCGTTTCGCCTTATTATTAGTAAACATCACGAGAATACCAAAAGCATAAAGGAAGGGCAGAAAATCAATTAAACGGATAATATTCCGAAGTAAAATATTCCAAAAAGAGGGATTAGTCCCATCCTCCTTGCGAACCCGAATATGGACCAGTTTTTTCCCAATAGTCTGGCCATTCCAGATGGTTTCTAAAAAAAGATAATAACCCACATAAATTAAAAATAAAACGCCCAGGAGAGTGACGGCAAACATGGAATCCCAGATATTTGTGATATTATGATTTGAAAAATCTTCCACAAAAACACGAGCAATTAATAAGACGCCGCTATAGATCAGCCCTTGCAGCAAAGTGTCGATAGCTATCGCGAGAAAGCGGGAACCAATTCCGGCAATATTATATTGTAACTCAATGTTTTCGGGAGTTATCACCCGATGTGTATCACCCATGGTAAAAAAAAGACCCCTCTCCAAATATTTTTAAGAATAACATTTTAAGTTAATTATAGCATGAGAAAGTCTTAAAAAAAAGCTTTATCAAGTAAAAAAGTAATTACGAAGCCGAAATAGAATTTCTGTTTTTTTGGCATACTATGGAGTAATAACGGTGATCAGTTTTTAGCTAGATTAGGAGGAAAAAGATGCTTAATTTTATCATTCTGCTATTAGCTTCATTTGGACCTGGTTTGTTTTGGTTATGGATATTTTACCGCCAAGACCGTTACCAACCGGAACCGGCAAAAATGATTTATAAAGTCTTTGGAGCAGGCATATTACTAGTCATACCAGCCGGCTTATTAGAACAAACCTGGCGCAATCAATTACTAGGGAGTATTCAGGATAATAACTGGATTGGTTTATTAGTGATGTCTTTTCTAGTTATTTCTTTAATTGAAGAAGGGCTAAAATCCTTATTTTTAATCTGGTTTGTCGGTCGTAGCAAAGAGTTGGATGAACCCGTGGACGGGATTATTTATGGGGTAACTCTGGGCCTAGGCTTTGCTTCCTTAGAAAATTTTTTGTGGGCCTATCTTTTTGGAATTCAAATAGCCGCTTTAAGGGCTGTTGTGACCACATTAGCCCACGCGGCTTTTACCGGTTGGATGGGCCGCTATCTCTCTAATTATCGTCTGAATTCGGGAGCCAGCACTTCTGTTTTATGGTCGGGTTTTTTGATTGCTTTTGTGAGTCACGGCTTATATGACTTTTTACTATTTTTACGCAATCCCTTTAGTGCTGTTTTAGCCTTTGCCTTAGTCGGATTCTTGATCTTTCGTTTATACCGGGAGATTAAAAATACCGTGGCCGTCTCGCCCTTTCGGCATTAATTAAAATAGTATTTTAAGTTCTTTTAAATATTATTAAAAAGAGGGCAAAATTATTCTAATTCAAAGAAGCCTTTATTTTTTGCGGTCTTTCCGATATTATAGTGGAGATTCTGGATAAAGGCTTCGGCTGCTTTTTCCTTCGTTTACTTCACGTTTTTAATTTTACTCTAAAATATTCTCCCTTATTGGGGTAGTAGGATTATGGCTATCACGCTACCTCTACTTTAATAATTAATATATTCAATAACTTCTCGTGCTATATTACCAGTCCCATAATCTCCATATTTATCTTGAAATAATTTTAATATTTCAATAAAATGTTTTTTGTTTTGTTTATTACCTTTTTTTTCATAAAAATCTTTAATTAAATTTGGAACACCTTGATATGGACCCTCATACGAACTTGTAATAAAATTTTTAAGGGATTCTAGATTCGTCAGATTACCGTCTGCAATTTGATCTATAGTATTTTCAATGTTTGACCAAACTTCATCATAATAACTAATAGTGTTTGAAAAACGACTAGAAATTTTATTAAAATCTATTTTTGCATGATATGTATATGGTGAATATTTAATATTATTAAAAGATTTTGTTTTTAATTCTGGTTCTTGTTGAGAATATTTTAAGTCATTCCTTTTTAATAATACTCTTAATAAATAATTTTGATAACTTAAATTTTTTTTGGCTCAACACCAAAATGTGTGCTTGACAAATAATTAAAAGCCTTAAAAGCCTTAAAAGTTTAAAAGATGAACATTACATTCGATTATGATTCTGTTAAGATAATTTTTTCTATTTTTGATAAAATAACAACGTCGCTGTAA
>JANQHU010000409.1 GCA_028282485.1 Bacillota bacterium | reverse complement strand
TAACTAACTCCTTTATTGCGAAATTCCACTTCCCCGGGAATATCTAGCATCTTCGGTTTCTTCCCGGAAGTAATAATAATCGTCTTAGTCAGTAACTCCTCATTAGCTTCAGTAATAACTTTAAAAAGAATCCCTTCTTTATGAACGTCTCGCACCGAAACCTGCTTTTCTTCCAACTGCACATCCTGTGTCTGAGCCGCAAAGCGTTCCATTAAAACCGTACCGTCAATCTCCTGAAATCCCATATAATTCTCGATATCTTTGGTCCAGCTAGCCTGGCCCCCGATATCTTTGCTAATTAAAAGTGCCTTTAACCCTTTACGTTTGGCAAAAACTCCGGCGGTCATTCCCGCTGGACCGGCTCCAATAATGATCAAATCATAAACCATCTCCAAATCTCCCCCTACTGTAGCATTCTTTCGAGGCTATCGGGATCGTAACCGATTACATACCGTTCCCCTTTAACTAGTACTGGCACACTCCGTTGCCCACTTACTTCCACCATTTCATTTGCCGCATGGGTATCCTCTGAAACATCTATTTCCTGATAATCAACCCCTCTTTGCTCCAAATAATCTTTTAACTTACCACACCAAGGACAGGTCGGGGTTGTATAAAGAGTAATCTCTTCCATAAACAAGCCTCCTTTTTCAACTTTGCTATTAGCATCCTCAAAGTTTTACTATTTTATACAAAATTAAGTTAAATAAAAAAAGAGGTCCTTTTATACCTCCTCTAATTAATACACGCCAAACTGGAAAACTATTATTTGGTAATTTTGTCATTTTTCTAAACTCTATTAAAGCTTTTTCTTTAAAATATTACCTCTTTTGATATAATTTGTCCCTTGATAAGAAAAGGTTCTATGCTTTTTAGAAATATTTAGCTGGTTTTGATATTTTTTCACATATTCATTTTCAATTATCTTACCTACTAACTCTGCCACCCGACGCGGTGGCTTATTATTACAATACTCTGCCCAAGCGTCAGCAATAAATTCTAAAATATTATTTTTTTTGGAAGCATAGGCTGATAATTCATATTTTATCCCAAGATAATTTTCGCCTTCACAATTAATTAAAAAACCATTTTTATCTAATTTTAATGATTGTTTATTATTAAGAACTGCCTCATATATTTTCTTAATTTGGCTGTTATACTCTAATTGCAATAATTTATCTATTTGATGACCAATTTCATGATCTAATATGACCTTTATTGTATTACATACCTCTTGCTGTGAGTTGAATTTAGTTATTTTTGTTCGTTCTTTTTGAAAATATCTATTATCAACCACATATTTACTATTTATAGTAATTCCATTAAGACAATTAAACTTACCAGTAGAGTGAGGCGCTCTGGCAGAAGTCTCTTTCTTTACTTTTACCTTGGATAAAAATTTCGCCAAACTTTGAGCATCCGTCTCGGGGTTTTCTTTAATTAATTTTACAAACATACTTTGACTGGCCCCGATAAAACGAATTTTTTTTCTAATTTCAGGGAATTTCTGATATGTCTTTTCCAACCTATTAATGAAAATCCGACCTACTTGCGGACAAAAAATATATTTAAAGTCAATATCATCAGCTAAATCTTTTCCCCTTGCTTCATTTTCTAAATCTTCAAGCTCTGTTTTAATTTTTTTTGGCAACATTTCATACATTTTCTCATATCCGTCAATAATTTCTTTAAATATTGGTAATATCTTTTGGTAGTTA
>JANQHU010000130.1 GCA_028282485.1 Bacillota bacterium | reverse complement strand
CTTTTTTTACCTTCAAGACTATTCATCCTCCTCATTACTTTCCTCATCTTTTTTCACTTTGGCTATCTTACCTCCTAATAACTGGCCGATAGTAAAGCCGTCGGAATTTTCTTTTGAATTTAGAGCATCATTATTTTTTTCTAATTCAACTTCATTATTAGAAGCCTCAGTAAAGAAGTATTCTTGCTCAGCATCATTAACATCTGCTTCATATTCTATTTTGGTTAAATGCTTAGCCATCTTGGACTTTTTAGGCTTCTTTTTAGCGAAAACTTTTTCTTCTTTTTCAACTTCTCCTGGTTCATCCAAAAAGTCTTCTTCATCTTGATCATAATCAGCTTCGTCAGAGTCATCAGCTTCATCAGTAACTTCTTCTTCCAATAGCTTCTCCTCTGAATAGGCAGCTTCCGTGGTAAGCTCAGTCACCTCGATGGACGGCTGGGTCAGGTCTTCTAAATCCTTCAAATCTTCCTCAGACTCATCTTCGTTGACAACCGGAACCGCTGCGGACTCTAGAACATTCTCCCCAACCGGGGGTTTAGGTTGCATGAGTTCCAGCTCTTCGTTGATCAATGATTGAATATTTTCTGCTTCTTTTGCTGCTTGAGACTCACTTTTGATATCTATTTTCCATCCGGTTAACTTAGCTGCTAACCGGGCATTTTGACCTTCCCTACCGATGGCTAAAGATAACTGAAAATCCGGGACAATAACAATAGCTGTTTTTTTCGACTCAAGAATTTTGACTTCTGCAACTTTGGCCGGACTCAAGGCATTAATAATAAATTCTACCGGATCGGTACTCCAGGGAACCACATCGATCTTCTCACCTTTTAATTCCCGCACAATCATTTGGACCCGAATTCCCCGGGCCCCGACACAAGCACCTACCGGATCAATTTGAGCATCTTTACTATAAACAGCCACTTTAGAACGATAACCCGGTTCCCGGGAAACCGACTTAATCTCGATTAAGCCATCTTGGATTTCCGGCACTTCCAATTCAAACAACCGTTTCAAAAAACCAGGCCGCGTTCGCGATAACAGAACTTGGGGCCCTTTGGTTGTTTTCTTTACTTCAACTACAAAAGCTTTAATTCTAGCTCCTTGTTCATATTTTTCATTAGGGATCTGTTCATTACCAGGTAAAATACCTTCAATTCTGCCTAAATCCACAAAAATATTCCGTTGTTCAAAACGGTGCACTATACCGGTAATCAAATCGCTAACTCGCCCAATAAACTCTTCGTAAATAATACTTCGTTCGGCTTCCCGAATTCTTTGGACAACTACCTGTTTGGCTGTCTGGGCCGCAATTCGCCCAAATTCTTTAGGGAAAATTTCAAATTCTACCAAATCCCCTAATTCATAAATAGAATTAATCTTTAAAGCATCCGTTAAACTAATCTCATTTTTATCATCTTCAACTTCATCGACAACAGTTTTATGAGTATATACATGCAAAGCCCCGGTAGTGGAATCAATACGCACTTCAATACTTTGCGCTACTTTTTGATCCCTTTTATAAGCCGAAGCTAGTGCTGTTTCTACGGCATCAAGCAGTATTTCCTTACTAACTCCTTTTTCCTTTTCCAACTGCTCTAACGCATCCAGAAACTCATGGTTCATTTGTTTTTAGTTCCTCCTTTATCCCTAAAAATGGTCTAACTGCAAGTTAGCCTTGGCAACAATTTTTTTAGGTAATTTGATGATTTGGTCACTATTTATTTTTATTAAAATTACTTCTTCTTGGTCAACCTGTTCAATACCAAGTAATTCTCCCGCATATTTACGGCTCCCCGCTACAGCCTTGGCTAGTTTAATTGCCACCTTTTTTCCAGCAAAACGTTCAAAATCAGCTCTTTTACGCAGCGGCCGCGCCACGCCTGGCGAAGAAACCTCCAGTAAATAACTCCCCGGAAAAAGATCTTCCTGAGTATCCAAAACTGCTCCCATGGCTTCGCTAAAACTTTGACAATCATTTATATTAACTCCGGCGGGTGAATCAATAAAGATTCTTAAATACCAATCCCCCGCTTCTTTTTGGTAAACTACTTCTACTATTTCTAACCCTAAAGTACCAGCTACCGGCTCCGCCAAGGCTTCTACCTTATTTTCAATTCGCTCTTTAGCCAAATCTAAAGCCTCCTAAGGACTTTTAAATCTAAAATTTTTATTTTTAAGATAAAGCAAAATATTAAAAGTATTATAATTTTTTTATCACAAAGTGAAGGAGTGGGTCTCCCCACTCCTAATAATTAACAGTTAAATTGTATCATAAAGTAACCGATTTGACAAGTGATTTGCGGGTAAAAGCAAAATTATTTTACTAAGTTGATTTAACTAAGATATTTTAAATAAGGCTCAACACCAAAATGTGTGCTTGACAAATAATTAAAAGCCTTAAAAGTTTAAAAGATGAACATTACATTCGATTATGATTCTGTTAAGATAATTTTTTCTATTTTTGATAAAATAACAACGTCGCTGTAA
>JANQHU010000396.1 GCA_028282485.1 Bacillota bacterium | reverse complement strand
AGTTTTATTGGTTAATTCGGTAACTAAATTTGAAATTTGCTGCTTTTTCGAGAGGTTCATTAAAGTAGCGGTTCGATGTAATTTTCCTAGAAGAAGCCCCGCCTTTTGAAGATCCTGAGGATTTTGAAAAGAAGGAAACCGCCCTTCCCGCCAGGGGGTAAGTGTATAGCAGTGGTTTTGAAATGGGAAATAAGATGTCTTTAATTTGGTGCCGAGCAAGGGATTTAAATTAGTAAAACCTTTTTTTTTCAGTAAAAAGAGAGTTTGGCTAAGTTCTGTAATTTGGGCAGCAGAGCAAGTCATCCGCTTCAGGGCATAGCTGCCGGAGGTAGTAGTTAATTTCCAGACACCGTTTTGGGGTTGGCACGAGACGACTGTGATCCCATAAAAAGCATCAATGGTTTCTGTTAATTCTTGGAGCAAAAGAATTTCTCCTTAATGATCAATTTTACTGAGTCAAATTTGAATCATTTTGTTACTAAAGAATACTGAGCGGAATAGCATAATAAAAAGCTCTTTAAGAGTAGGAGGCGTTTTGGTATGAGAAATTTTTTTAAATGTCTTCGTTATCAACAACGGTTTATTATTATTGGCTTAGCCTGTATTGAATTTTTTAGAATCTTAGTCATCCCCAACCCCTTGGACATTTTAGTCTTAATGGGCCTGGTTCTTTTATTCTTTTGTTGGTGCAATAATAATTGCTGTTAGTTTTTTATGAAGTTAAAGGAGGGATTATTACTGGTTATTCATCAAGCTAGGGCTTGCTCCGCTCCCGGCAGTGATCTGGCATTGATTATTAACTTATACGGGCTGAAGGCTCCGGTCAAACAATACGGGAGAGTTTATCTGGTTTTTACCCCAAAAGGGCCAAAGATTTTAAAACCCTTACGTTACGGCAGCCTCAATAGTTTTTATACTGGAAAATTGCTTACTCTGGGTGAGGAACTCCCTTTTTTACCACGCCTGCATCACTCATTAGTAGGGAGTTATTATGCTTACCATAAGGGAACCAGATATTTATTGACTGATTTTGTAGCCGGCCGGGAGGCTGATTATTATAATCAATCAGACTGGCAGACGGCGATTGGAACGATGAAGGAATATCATCATTTTTTTCAGCAGGAAATAAAGAGCAATGGCCCTAAGTGGCAACCCCTTCATTTTAATGGCAGCCGGGCTTGGCAAGAACGTTTAACGGAAATGGTGCGCTGCCGGGAGATAGCTAGTCAAAGGCCAGACCATTTTAGTAGACAATATCAGAAAGAATGGCGTTATTTCACGGCCCAAGGGGATCGAGCCCTTACCATTTTTGAAAAAGCAACTGACCTCTTACCCCAGACAATTTGTTATCATGATTGGGCTTGTCATAATTTAATAGTTAATCAGGAAAGGGCCAGCTTAATTGATTTTGATTATTTAATAGTCGATTATACCGTTCATGATAAAGCGAATTTAATTGGTAAATATTTAAAAATAAACGGCTATCAGGTGAAAGCATTATTGAAAGCTTTATGGGACTTTGACCGGATTTATCCCTGGCAAAAAGGGGAAATAAAGCTGTTACTAGCGTATCTGACTTTTCCCTATGACTATTGGATGTGGGGGCGACAGTATTTTTTGGAAAAACAGCCCTGGGGGCCGAAATATTTTGCTAAGCAGTGGCAACGTAAAATTGCTGGGGAAAAAGAAAGAAGATTAGTTTTAGATGTTTTAGAACGAATTGAGTGAGGTGAAAACCTAGTGTTACCAGTTTGGCAAAGGCCAGCAGATCGAGCTTGGCCAGGAGAACGATGGATTAGTCTTGATTTGCATATTCACAGTACTTATTCCCAGGCGATTTTAAACCCTAAAATAATTTTAGAAATGGCTTACCAATATTCTTTAGATGGGATTGCTATTAGCGATCACCAGGAAATCAAAGGGGCCTATGAAGCGCGGTACTGGGCCCAGCAAAACCCGGCTTTACCTCGGGTCTTATTGTCCCAAGAAGTTTCGGCGGGAAAACGATTTCATTTTTTAATACTAGGAGAGAGTCAGGCGAATATCCAATTGAATCGTTATAATCTGGTAAGACAATTAGAGTCAATCAGTAAAGAGGGCAAAATAATTATTTTAGCTCATCCTTGGAGTATTGCTTATAATGACTGGGCCCAGGCTTGTATCAAAGAGTTAATTATGGAAGGCATTTTAGATGGTGTCGAGTTATTTAATTCAGGATTATTGGATCATCCCAAGAAAAGATTCTCTTTAGTACGAGAGTTTTTTGAAGAATGGGTCTCGCCTTATGGCTTAGGGGTCTATGGTGGTTCCGATTTTCATGGTTTTCATAAGGAACGTTTTATTGGCAAAGGACGTACCTATGTAAAAATTGATCAGGAAGGGGTCCAAGGGATCTACGAAGCCTTAAAAAGAAGAAGAACTGTGGCTGGTTTATTTCCTTTGGAAAGTAAGAATTACCAGTGGCCGGAGTCAGGGGAAAGTATTCTGTTGGGTAATGAACCATGGCTGGGGGAATTAAAAAGCTTGCGGAGCAATCTGCAGGCTCTAGTAGCCAAAAAAAGAGTTTTTAATAATGAGGAAAAAATTTTTTTAAACGGATTAATTGAATTAGGACATTTTCAAAAAGTTTTTGATCTTTTGGGTTAAATACCAATAAAATTAATTTTTATTTTATTTAATTACTTAACGTCCAACTTGAGTGGGATAAATATAAAT
>JANQHU010000363.1 GCA_028282485.1 Bacillota bacterium | reverse complement strand
TTACCTTTGGAGATTTAAATTTACGAGTAAATGGCAAGTTCGGCTTAGCCCAGCGCCAACTCAAACTAACCCTCGCTGAAGAAATAAAGGTTTACCCTCATCTCCCAAAAATATTAGCGGAAAACCGAGGCCTTTTAAATGATAACTTCGGAAGAAAGCGTCTGCCCCACCTGATCACCAGTGGGAATTTAGCTAATTTAAGAGAGTATGCTGCCGGAGATGATTACCGCAAAATCAATTGGAAAGCTACCGCCCGGCTCGGAAAACCTGTAGTTAATGAATTCGAGCCCGAGAAAGACCAAACCGTTTTCTTCTGGTTTGATACTGGTCGTCTTCTTTTTGATCAGTATGATAGTGGGCGGAGTCGCTTTGATTACATTCTGGATTCGGCTATCTTACTGGCATATAATGTGCTTCAAAGGGGTGATCTGCTAGGCGCAATGAGTTTTAATTATGAGATTGAAAACTTTCTGCCACCTCATAAGGGCCAACGACAATTACAATTATTTTTGGATCAGTTTTTTGATTTAAAAGCGAAACTCGTAGAAAGTGATTATCAAAAAGCCTTTCGCTTTTGGCAAAGTCAGTTAAAATCCCGCTCCTTAATCTTTATTTATTCCGATTTGTTAGATGAAGAATCGGCCGAAGAATTTATTAAGTATCTCACGCTAATTAACAAGCAGCATCTCGTGGTTTTAGTCATCCCCAAACCCACCCATCTCGAAAAAATAGCTAGTACTACTCTCCGGGATGAAACCACTGCTTATAACAAAACTACGGCTCTCTTATTATTAAAATCCCGCCAAAAATTAATTGATCTCTTGATTAATCAGGGCGTTAAACTACTGGAAGTGGATTTGGTCGATCTTCAACAAGCTACTGCCGAATACTATTCTTCCTTAAAAAAACAAGGCTTATTTTAGTCTAAAATAACCTAGCAACAAGACTCCGGTAAGACCGCTAAATAAAAGGCGGTAAATTTCGGGAATGGTTTCCGTAGAAATGGTGCTTAAAAACCCTTCAATTAAGGCGGCGATTACTAATAAAAAAACGGTACCACATAAGAAACGAATCGCCACTCCCCCATTCATCTTCAGGGCATCGCTCCGGCTATACTCTCCGGGCAATAAGATACTCTTAGCTAAAATAAACCCTCCCGCCGCTGCTAAAACAATGGCTGTTAATTCAATTACGCCGTGGGGGAGAATCATTGCCCAAAAAGAGAGTAGATAACCTTTTTGCCAAAAAACTGCGGCAATGGCCCCGATAAGCATCCCGTTAAAGGCCAGGGCCCAGATGGTTAAGGTTCCCAGCAACATTCCTCCGGCGAAAGAATTTAACGCCACCAAAATATTATTTTGCATAATCCAAAAGGAGACCATCGGTCGTTTCTGCAAGGGTTCATTAAACCAAGCATTGTTTTCGTATCGCTCAATAATTTGGGTGACAATATCTTTAGGTAGGATTCCGGTAATCGTCTCCGGCGCCAACAAATAACCGAAAAAGCCTGCCAAAAACCCACCACATAAAAGTAATAGACTCAGCATAATCAGCCAGCCATTTTGCCGCACTAAGGCCGGAAACTCTTGCAAGAGCAATTGCCGTACTTGTTTACCGGAAATTTTCTGAGTCGGGTAAATTAAATTATAGGACTTACTTACTAAATCATTTAAAAAATAAATTAATTCGGCATCTAATTGCTGGGTTTGAGCCATAGCTAAATCAGTAGTTGCTTGCCGATAAAGCTTACTGACTTCTAGTAATTCTGCCGTGGAAAAAGTAGTGATTCGCTTCTGCTCCGCTTTCTGAATTAGTTCCTGTAAACGTTTCCACCGGGACTGTCGCTCTTTAATAAATGCGATTGCCAAAACTGGGGCTCCTTTCTTTATTCAAGGCCAAAATAGTATTCACTTTACTAATTGCTGCCCGTAATGATTCCAAAAGACTTTTTGGTAATCTAATTCTTCTTTAGAGTGAGGCGGCAAGACTTCTGCCGGATATCCAATTCCAATAATCGCTAAAACCTCAAGAGCGTCCGGGATGGCTAAAACCTCGCGGACATATTCTCCCGCAGTTTTAGTAGCGGAATGCTGCCGCTTACGAATCTGGGCCCAACAACTTCCCAGCCCTAAGGACTCGGCTGTTAATTGAATAATGAGGGCGGCAATGGCCGCATCTTCAATCCAAACATCACAGCGTTCAGCATTAGCAGAAACCACCACTGCCAAAGGGGCCTCTGCTAAAAAACCGGAGCCATGGGTTTTGGCTCGGCTAAGCTTTTTTAATAAATCCGGATCATCAATAATCAGATATTCCCAAGGATTTAAATTGCGTGAGGAAGGGGCTCGCAAAGCCGCTTCGGTAATGATAGCGATTTTTTCGGGTTCAACTGGTTTAGCTAAATAGCGCCGCATACTGCGACGTTTTTCTAAGAGTGATAAAAACATTTTTTAAGTACTCCCTCCGGAATAATTTAACGGTAATTTTATCATATCAGATTTTGAGCGAAATGAAAACTAGAAAAAAAGACTGCTTTACATTTAAAAGCAGTCCAAGGTTACTTTGTAGTTGGTTTACCAGGTATTAAATCACTTCTCCCCGGGAGTTAACACTTCTTTTTTGAGAATAAGCAAGATCATTGCTGCTTTCATCTGCATATTCGTCTAAATTATCATTCCAGAGATAATGCTTAGTCTCTTTAACAATAATTCCCGATAAAAGTAATAAGGAAATTAAATTGGGTACTGCCATTAACGCATTCATAGAATCGGAAATATTCCACACTAATTCTAAAGATTGAACTGCGCCGACATAAACCATTATTATCCAAAGAATACGATAAGGTAATAAGGCTTTTTTTCCCATGATATACTCAACAGCTCTTTCGCCATAATAAGACCATCCTAAAATTGTCGAAAAAACAAAAGTCATTAATCCAATAGTTAAAACAAACGGCCCAATTACCGGAATTTGGGCAAAGGCGGCATTGGTTAGAGTCGCGCCTTTTAGTCCGGCCGTAGCGATGGGATTACTCATAATACTGGAAACCAAAACTAACCCAGTAATGGCACAGACGACTACCGTATCCCAAAAAGTCCCGGTAGCCGCTACCAACCCTTGACGTACCGGATTTCTCGTTTGCGCTGCTGCCGAAACAATCGGAGCCGAACCTAGGCCTGATTCATTGGAAAAAAGCCCTCGCGCCACCCCAAAACGCATCGCCATTATCACTGTAGCTCCTACAAAACCACCTCCAGCTGCATGGGGAGTGAATGCGGATTTAATAATCAATTGAATAGACGGAAGTAAAAACTCAAAATTAATTCCTAAAATAATGAAGCAACCAGCAACATAAAAAAGGGCCATAAAAGGAATTAATTTTTCACAGACTTTGGCAATGGATTTAACACCGCCGATAATCACTACGGCAGTTAAGACACTTAAAATCAGACCAGTAATCATCGGTGAAATATTTAAGTTTTCTTTCATCATCCCGGAAAGGGAATTTGCCTGCACCATATTTCCCAGGCCAAAGGCAGCTACCGCAGTAAAGATACAAAATAAAACTCCCAGCCATTTCATATTTAAACCCCGCTCAAGAGCATACATGGGACCACCCAACATAGTACCATCAGAAGTTTTCACCCGGTATTTCACGGCTAAAAGCGCTTCACCGTACTTAGTCGCGATCCCAAAAACTCCGGTTAACCAGGTCCAGAGTACCGCTCCCGGTCCCCCGATGGCAATGGCGGTAGCTACGCCAACAATATTTCCAGTTCCAATGGTGGCGGCTAAAGCAGTAGCCAAAGCACCAAATTGACTCACATCACCTTTACTGTCTTTATCTTTAGTTACTGATAATTTAATTGCTTTTCCCATAAACCGTTGAATGAATTTAAGCCGAAAAGTAAGAAATAAATGAGTTCCAAAAAGTAAGATTAACATCGGTGGCCCCCACAAATAACCATTTAGCCAACCTAAAAATTCATTAAATGCTTGCATTAAAATACCCCCTTAAAATAAACAACTTTTTTTAATTTTTGTTAGATACAAACCCCTGATATTGTTATTTATTTGTCATGTATACCCGAGTTTTACCAATTTTATTTACTGCAAAATATTTGTCTAACAACCCCTTTCTTTCAAAAAAATTATGGCAAAAACAACTTTATAGGAAAATATATATAATTAAATTACGACATATACATAATAATTCCTTTTTTTTATGATAAAAAACTTAAATATTTTCCAATTAATTTTTACACAGTTGTAATTATAATGTAAATTTTTTTGACACAAATGACACAAAAAATAATTTAGGAACACTTATTATTATCATAATAAAAAACACTATATGCATAAAAAAACCCGAACACCAAAAGAGTGAATCGGGTTTACTAATTAATTTCTTAAACCAACTTTTTCAAGCTAACTAATCAACTGCAAAACCATTTGGGGTTTTTGATTAACTTGGGATAGGCATATCAATTCCTAAAACCTCGGCACTGGTATCACCGATAGAGAGGATAACATTTTGTGCTTCGTTGGCCCCAATTTGTAACCGTAAAGTAAGTATCACTACTACTCAGGCGAGTTACTCCTCCGGGTGTCGCTAAGATCATCGGCTAATGATTCGTCAAGCACATCTTCGGCAGTTAAAATCGGACCTCCAGAAACATCTGCTCCCGCAATTGATAACTACCACTGGCCGAGATACTTCTTCCGAACAGATCCACACTTTGCAAGCCAGAATTCACAAAGACCTTGGTTGTTTGATTGGTGCTGGAAACTAGTGCCGCAGCGGAACCATCCACTAAATTTTTATTATTAAAATTGATAGTATCACTAATTCGGTCTACTTCCGAAATCAGTTGTAAGATCTCTTTTTGAATACTGCTGCGATCCTGTGCGGTATAGGTGCCATTAGCAGATTGGACTGCTAATTCTCGCATCCGATGCAATACCGAGTGGACTTCACTCATGGCCCCTTCTGCTGTCTGCAACAAAGAAATTCCATCCTGGGCCTTTCGCGAGGACCGGTTTAACCCGTAGATTTGGGATCGCATGGTTTTCGAAATGGCTAAACCAGCAGCATCATCAGCGGCCCGATTAATCCGCAAACCAAAGGAGATGTTACTTTTGCTCGTTCAAAAGTAACTCCCCCCCTTAATCCCTACACTCACATTGCAATTTGTACATAATTATGCTATTATAATGTTATAACAATTAACGAGGTGAACATACTATGCCCCAAATTAGACCAATTACCGATTTGAGAAACACAAATGAAATCTCAGAATTATGCCATAAACAAAATGAACCAATATTTATTACTAAAAACGGATATGGTGATTTAGTTTTAATGAGCATTGAAACCTATGAGCGTCAACTCGCTTTAGTTGAAGTTTATAAAAAACTTACGGAAGCTGAACAAGAAATCACCCAAGATATTCCTTTATTAGATGGAGAAAAAGTTTTTAAAAAACTAAGGGATAAATATGTCGGAAAATAATTTCAACTTAAAATTCACCAAAAAAGCGAGTGAAGATTTAGAGGAAATTTATATTTATATTTCCAATAAACTTTTTGCCGAAACTGCCGCTGCAAATTTACTTGAAAAAATAGAAAATAGTATAATGGGACTAAAACGCTTTCCCTATTCTTGCAGTTATGTCTTAGATGAACCATTAAAAGCCAGAGGCTACCGCAAGCTGATCGTTGCTAATTACATCATATTTTATTTAGTCAATGAATAGGAAAAGCAAGTAATTATTATGAGAATTATTTACGGGGCTCAAAACTATCAAGGCTGGCTTTAACTCTCATCAAGATAGACTCCCGGTTTAGCTGAGTTTTATGGTGTTTTAATAAGGTGGAGCGATGGCTGTGAGGCAACCAGTCTACATCTTATGTTTAGGTTAAACATAATAGGGGACACCACCTTCATCCCAAGAACTTGCACCCGTTTACCTTAAGGCCAGGTTATATGATTGCACGCGGAAAAGTTATTTGTTTTAATTTTCTCCAGGTATAGGAATTAATCGCCCAACACCCTGGGTATCTTCATTTTTTCTTCTCTCCTGAATTTCTTTTTGCAACTTTTCCATAATCTTTTTAAAGCTTTCTATTTCTTGTTTTTTTCGAGCTTCTAGCTTAGCTTTGGCTATAGCTTCTTTTTGCTGGTTATATAAAATATTTCCTCCGATTGTAACTAAAGCGGCTAGCAATAAAATAATTATTACTTTTAAATATGTTTTCAATATGAACAACGCTCCTTTTTAAAAAGGCTCAACACCAAAATGTGTGCTTGACAAATAATTAAAAGCCTATACCTTCTAAGCCTACTAACCTTATCTCTATAAATAAGACACAAAGAACAATAATTTATTTTAAATTTCTCAAATTTTTGAATCATCTTGAAATCACTTTACAGTTCACACCTTCAACTGGCATATACCATCCTTAAAAAAATAAAGATTATCGCGAAATATTATAACATTTTGCATAATATCTTTCCATATATTATACAAAAAATTTATAAAATAAAAAAGACTCCTAACTTCACTAATTTCAAAGTTTTGGAGAAATGATATCCAGAAATCTTTAGGAAAGGAGATGTTACTTTTGAACGAGCAAAAGTAACCAAAAATCGTCGGACAACCCATGGTTTCCGAACCTTCCTTTTTATCCCACGGCCGTCCTGCCGCGGGAGCCCATAAAAGCGTGGGAGGAGATCTTCGTGATCTCCTCCTTCAGGGTAATGGGATGTGGGGCGATGGCTGTGAGGCCTCCTGCCTCGAAGCCACGCTCCCGGCTTCCCTGCCGGGTTTTCATTTTGAAATTCAGACAGC
>JANQHU010000335.1 GCA_028282485.1 Bacillota bacterium | reverse complement strand
TTCTTTGTAAATATTTGGTTTTCGTTCTTCCAGAATATCTAGATCAACTAACACTTTTTTTACGTCAATACTACTCTCTCCTTGATAAGTAACACGATTTCCTGCTAATAATTCAACTTCTGATATATGCAACTGTATGTGCCCTAAATAAATTAAGCCTTCTTTTTTCACATTAACCACAAAACCTTTATTGAAACCAATTGAAATTTTTTCAATATAAGACTTCCGTCTCTTCAACTCAAAATTAGATAAGTGGGTATTTAGTTTTCCAACTTCAAAACGCCGAAAACAATATTCTAATTTTTCAAATTCATATTTACCTGGTACCGCTTCCAGGGCAAACCAGACTTCATAACCTCTAAGATCTTCGACATCAGCTATTTTATTACTCTTTAATTTAATTGGTATGGCATAGACAACCTTTTTGGAATTACTCAGTTCCCTCATTGTTAAACGAAACTTAGTCGGTAGGGGATCGAAATTTTCAACTTTAGTAGTAAACTTCAACCTCCCAAATAATACGCTTTGATATTTACTTCTGGAAAGCTTGTCTTTTTTTAAGAAATTAATTTGTTTAGCAAAAGTAAAGTTAGTAGCTAATAAAAATATTACTCCTACAAGCATTAAGGCCCGATAAAATTTCTTTAATTTAAATAATTTCGACATTTCAGTCATCCTCTCTAATCAATATTTAACCAAATTTGTTTGATAGTTAAAATTTATAAACTTAAATTCATGCCAATTGAAAGGCTTATTCCTGATAGTTCAGTATTAAAAGATAAACCATTAATTTTGGATATTAACTGTCCTTTACTTGCCAAATAAGCGATCTCCGTAAAAAATTTTTTTTGATATAATAAGCCTATTCCCACACTATAAAAAACACCTCCCTGAATATCAAATACCTCTTTTAATGAATCACATGGAAAAAATAAACTATAACCAATTTTTAAACTACCAAAATACTTCACTTCATCAGTGATAGGAATTGCATACCTAACTACACCATAGACCGGAAGTGTCCCTATTCTTACATCATTATTATTAATTGAAATTTTTTTACTATTGGAAGAAAACCAATAGTCCGCGCCCATCCCTAAAGCTAATTGCTCCGAAAGCTCCTGTGTTAATTCACCCCCAATTAAAAAACTAGGTTTATAATCATAATTAAAAACATAAATATAATTCCCAATTACTTTTCGCCCTTCGTAGGTATTGGCCGGTAAAAAGCCGGATTTTACTGTAAAATCCATACCTAAAGCAACATTATTAAATAATAAGGTCATAATTTGAGCCATTAATAATCCTAAAAATATTTTTTTCACTATAAATCATCCTCCATAGAAATAGCAGATATTTTTATTTTTTACTAATTTACCATAGACAACCAAAATACGATCTGAAGGGCACCGCTTAAACCGTTTTAAAATTGCGGAAACTGAAATAAAAAAGACCATTACAATAATTAAAAGAACAATTAACTCCATCCCCATACTCTTTACCACTCCTTAAATTTTTTTAAAACATATTTAATCTATCAAATTAATCTTCTCTAGTAAAAAGAAAAGAATTTTTTTCGACTTGGTAATAATTCGGGCCTTGCATTGCATCCCGACTTTAACCCAAGCCTGTTCCCCTTTTTGATTATATAAGGGCTTATTTTCCACCGTTGCTTCTACTAGATAAAAACTAGTATTTTGTTTTTCGTTAGATTTAGCATCAATACCGATATTTTTTATCTTTCCGGTAAGCTCCCCATACTCACGATGGGGTAGGGCGGCAAAATGGTATTTCACCTCCTGGCCGACCTTTACATTGGCAATATCTGCATTAGGAATAACTATTTGAATCCGGTAATACTCATTTCCTTCCGGGACAATAGTTAGCATTTTTGTCCCACTTTGCAGTAAATCTCCTTTGTTTACCGGAGTAATCACGTTCACAATTCCACTAATGGGGGCTCGCACAACCGCATCTTTAATATTTAAATGCACATTTTTTAAGCGTTTTTTCAGCTCAATTAAATTTTTTTCGGTGTTAGAGATATTGCTCTGGACTTCTAATAAAAATTTGTTAGTGTAAATCTCTAAATCGGTTTTAGCATTTTGATAATTATTTTTGGCGGTATTCAAATTATCCCGGGATACTGAACCAGTGCGATCTAAATTAATTAAAGTCCGGTAAAATTTTTCTTTTTGTTGCATATCTGCTGTTAGCTTATTGATATTGGATAAATAGTCTAAATAACGGTAGTGATACTCGTTATTGACTTTTGAAAAAAGGGTTTTGCTTTCTGCAATACTAATTTCTTTTTCAATACATTCTTTCAAGACCAACCAATCATCATAAGCAGCTTGTAACTTGATTTTTTCTTGCACTAAAGCATTTTTTTCTACTTCAAAACTATCAGTTTCGACCCAATAGAGAACTTTGCCTTGTTCGATCCGTTGGCCTTCTTCATAATAAATGTCATTAATCTTACCAGCTACTTTATTGCGAATAGTACTAATTTTCTGACTGGGGCGAACTACCCCGGTGGCTTTTACCGGAATATCCATCTCGCCTAAATAAGCCCAAATCACGATAGCTAGGATCAGGCCTACCATTAGATAGATAAAAATAGTCAGAAAGGGGCTGGGTCTAGCTTCTAATAATTCTCGGCTATTGGTAATATCTTTGAATTCTTGAATAATTCCTCGCATGTTCTTCTCCCTCGCTATTAAGGTTGCTATTTTCAAACTAGTATTATTTAAAAATGATGTTCCGGGAGCTGTTCCCGCCATAACTCAAAATACTTGCCACCTAACTGCATTAATTGCTGATGGCTGCCGGTTTCCACAATGGCCCCTTTTTCCATAACCATAATTCGGTGACAGCGCATAATGGTACTCAGGCGATGGGCAATAATAAAAGTGGTAATTCCGGCACTAAATTCATTAATAGTTCGTTCAATGGCTTTTTCTGAGATAGAATCCAAGTTACTGGTAGCTTCGTCCATAATTAGAATATCCGGTTTTTTTAAGACGGCTCTGGCAATAGCTAAACGTTGTTTTTGGCCGCCTGATAAATTTGAGCCCCCTTCTTCCAACCTGGTGTTATATCGCAAAGGCATTTCATTAATAAAATCATGGGCTTTGGCCATCTTCGCCGCGTTAATAAGTTCTTCAGTAGTAGCCTCCGGATTGGCTAGCCGTAAATTTTCTTCAATAGTTCCGCTAAATAAAAAGATGTCTTGTGAGATATAGGCGATTCGTTCCCGTAAAATTTCTAAATTGATATCTTTGACGTTAAAACCATTAATCAGCACCTCGCCTTTCTCCGCCCCATAGAAGTTCATTAATAATTTGACCAGGGTAGTCTTTCCGGAACCGCTTTCACCCACTAAAGCAATTTTTTCGCCAGGGGCAATACTAAAGTTAATATTTTTCAAGACTAACTCCCGGGTCCCATAGCGAAAATCTACTGCCTTAAAATCAATTATGCCTTGAAGGGAATTAGGTTTTAATTTTTTCTCCTCATGAGGTGTTTTTTCTAACTCTAAATCCAAGATTTCCCCTAAACGATCGGAAGCTACAATGGCAGTCTGGAGCATGGGTTGTAAGTTAATTAAGTTTTTAATAGGCTCTAAGAAGTAAGCTAATAAAGCATTGAAAGTTAATAGTTGCCCAATGGTCATATCGCCTTTAATTACATTAACGCCCCCCACCCAGAGGATAATAATTCCCCCGACAGTAGCCAAAAAAGCAGTAATAGTTCCCTCGATATTAGTAAGCCAGCCCCCTTTAAAAATACTCCGTAAGAGTTTGACAAAACGATCTTCTGTCTCTAAACTAGCCCGACGTTCGGCGTTATAGGCTTTAATAGTCTCAATCCCGTTTAAAGATTCAACCATATAGGAGACTAACTGCGAATTATCTTCCATCTGGGCCCGGTTTACATCTCGTAAAGGTTTATTAAAGATAAAGACGGTGACCCCGTAGGTCAAGGCTATCAGTAAAGTTATCCCGAAGAGAGTGGCATTTTGCATATAGAGAATGATTCCGCCTACCACGGCCATTAAGGTATCAATCATCATCGTTAATGTGGTTCCCGAGATAGCTTCTCGAATCTTGGAAGCATCCATAAAGCGAGAGATAATCTCTCCTACTTTTCGGGTCCCAAAAAAATTCATCGGCAGGTCTAAAACATGTTGGTAATAACCTAAAATTAAGGGAATATCCAAACGTTGGCTTAAATACAACAAAAGATGGGAACGAAACGCCGAAAGTAGATATTTAAATAGGTTTAAAAGAATAATTCCAATGGAGACGATATGTAAAGTTTTATTGAGGCCATAGGGTAGAATATCATCTAACATAAATTTGAAATAAAAAGAGCCTAAAATACCTAACAACGTAACTACCAAAGAGGCCATAAAAATATTAACAATTAAACGTTTTTGCGGAAGTAATAGATTGAAAAACCGCGCAAAAAGCCCCTTAGTCTCATCTCCTTTTTCAAATTTAGTATTAGGAACCATCAGAATTAAAACCCCACTCCAGATCTGAAAAAATTTTTCCGGAGTATATGTCACCAGCCCCTGGCCGGGATCGGCTACGATAACTTCATTTTTTTTGATACTATGAATAACGACATAATGTAAGAGAGAATTATCAATAACTACATGAGCAATCGCTGGTAACGGAAATTTACTAAAAAAACTTTCCGGATCGCCTTTAACCCCTTTGGCGGTTAACCCCAAACTTTCTGCCGCTTTAATAATCCCATAAGCATTGGTTCCTTGTTTATCCGTCCCGGCAATTTCTCGTATTTTGGCAATGGGAATCTTCAGCCCATATTGTTTGCAGACCGTGGCCAAACAAGCCGCGGCACAGTCAGTAATATCATGTTGTTTGATACAAATGTATTTTTTGAATAAGTTCATATATAAGACCTCCCGGTTATGGTAATCATCACATGGAAATTGCTCTTTTTATCGGGGCACCCCAACAGACCCGAAAAAATTCTTCGCGAGTTTTTTGGAGATTTAACCAGGATTGCCAATAAGCTTTCTCCCTACTATTTAAAGCCTGGCGTTCTTTAATTACATCCGAACCGGCAATCATGCCATTATTGTATTTGATAGAAGCAATGCGTAGTTTTTCCTTACTAATAGTTACCGAATCTTTCATAGGCACCATTAATAACTCTGCGGTTCGCCATTTTCTGAAAAGATCAAGGGCATTTAATTGATGGTTCTTAACTAATTCTTTTAAAGCTAACCCCGTAGCAGTAGTTTCTTTTTTAGCATTACTAATCTTTTTTAAGAATAAATCATCTAAAGAACCGCTAATCCCCATGGAATAAGTCATTTGACTTTTATATCCGGCAGCTATACTATTATCCGGTTGTGATAACGAAGCTTCTAATTCTAAATTAGCTAAATGGCAATATTTTTCTTGGCGTAATTGGGTTTTTTTTAGTTGCAAATTAAGTTTAGCTACTCTTAGCTCCGGGGAACTCTTCAACAATTCATCTACCGTAGCCTTAATATCAATCTCTTTAGTAGTGGCCCAACTTAAAGCATCTTCCTCTAATTTAATATTTTCTAAGGCTTGATTACGGCCCATTATTAAGCCTAAAGAAAGGAAAGCTGCATCTTTATCTAAAGCTGCTTTAACTAAGTCCGTCTCCGCCGCTTTAATCTCTTGCTCAGACTCCAACAGACTTAACCGAGCTACTTTTCCGGCTTTAAATAAGAATTGAGTATGCTGGAGATGTTTCTTAGTCAAATTTAAATTTTCTAAAGCCAAATCATAGAACGCTTTCTTCTGAAGCGCCTCAGCATAGGCATTTCGAACTTTTACAATTAAACTAATACGTGCAATTTTGTAATTTAATAGTTGATTGTAATATTGTATTTCATGATTTAAAACGGTAAGCGTTTTTTGCTTATTAAATGGGTATAGATTAAAACTATAATCATTTGATTTCTTAACAATATCTCTACTTAGAGATAAGGACCATTTGCCACCAGAATCGAAAACTACTTCACTACTTATACTGCTTTCCGCGCTATTAATTGAATCCATTGGAGCGGATGTCGTAGTTTTGCTATAATTTACTTCGCCATTTATGGTAACCAGCCTTTTACTAATCCCTAAATTACTACTAGCTACTGCTAATTCTTGTTTAGTCTTTTCTAAGTTCAAATCTGTAGCTAAGGCTTCCTTGGCCGCTTGGGCTAAGGTTAATACCGGAACTTTGGGCTTGTCTGCTTTGCTTTGGTCAGTGGCCGGAGTAGTTGTTTTGGCTAGAAAAACCTTTTCTTTAGTGGATTGTTTATTATTACCTGTTTTTTTAACGGATACTTGTGAGAGGAGTACTTTATTAGAGCCTATTTGTGATTGGGGCCGCTCTAGTGCTAACCCTATCTGCGAAACTATCAACCCAATTGTGGCTAAAATTAAAGTTCTTTTTAAGTACATTGTTAAACCCCCAAATTTTTTTATAGTTAACTCTTCGATTTTTATCTATTTAACAAGCCTAACAGCCCGCCTAGGCCACTTACATTACACTTTTTGTAAATATTTTTTCGGTAAAAACGAACGGTAGCTACTGTCAAGCCTAATTCATCAGAAATCTCATCGCTGGAATATCCCTTTAAGAGTAATTCACAGATAGTTTGTTCCCGGGGGGACAATTTTTGTTTTATTAATAGCAATGAGTCAGCAAGATCATCAGAGAGATCTTCTTTAACATTACAAATAGCCAAGGTGCTTTCGATGGCAATTAGTAACATCTTGACAAAATTAACTGCCATACCCAGTTGATTATGAGGAATTACTAAGACGCCTAAATAGCCTAAAGTAGTTTCGCAAAAATCTTTAATAGGAACCGCAAGTGAATATACCGCTTTTTTATTGATCTGGGTCCAAAATTCTTCCGAAAAACAGATTAATTTGTGGTAACGTTTGGCTAAGGCTATGGCGTTAGTTCCAAAGGTTTCTTCTGTATAATAGTCGCCCGGTTTTATTTTCTTTTGCTCAAAGTAATCTTGGTTTTCAGATGCAATATCCAGTTGTAATATTTTTAAATCCAGATCACAAAAAACAAAATTATACTTACAAGGCTCTTTTGGAGTACTAATTGTTTTGACTAATTGAGCAATAATATTTAATAATAATTCTTCAGGAACATTTGGGGCAGCTATTCGGGGGATTTTCAATTGATTATTAAATATTAAATTTTTTTCTGCAAAAATACTTTTTTTCCAGTCAAAAGCAGTTGCCTTATAATTATTTTCCCTGTTTTTTTTATTTTCTACATAAAGCATCTCCATGTTCACTCCTTTAAATTGCATCCTAAAAGCGTGTAGGGGACTTACTTTTACCGATTTTTTCACGCTCTAGTTAATGGATACATGAATAAAATAAATGTTAATTTAAGCTTATCACTAAAAATAAAATCATCACGTCCAAAACTTTCAATAAATTAATTTTTCTTTATTTTAATTAGGTAAAATAATAGTCAACTATTATAAATTATGGTAAAATATTTTGTGAAAATAACCAATAATAATTTTGATTGTTAAAACAATTGTGTAACTATTTTTTACAGATAATGAGGGATGCAAATGACATTAACTGATTTTCCCCAGTTTCAAAAACAAATCCGGGGGTATATTAGAAGGAGTATTATTAATGACACTGACTTTGAGGATCTTATTGCCCAGTTTGAAAGGATCGAGCTAAGCCAGACGGAATCTCATTTTAATCTGCCGGAATGGCTTTATTATAAAGCAGACTTATTTTTACTGAAGTATTATCAACGTCAAAAGCCCATTAAAAGAAATGATCCCGTTGCCTTTAAAATAAAGGAATTACACCACAGAATTGCTCGGCTTTACCGAGACTTCTGGGAAGAAACCGAGCCGCAAAGATTAAACTTTAGCAACGCCAAAGTGAATTACCCCTTTTTTAAAATAAAAAAGCTTTTTCGAGCAATTGTAGAAGGAAATTATCCACATCAAATATTAGTTTTTTGTTACCGGACTTTATTAGATGGTTGGAATCTGCAGACTCAATCAGCTGATTGGGGAATCGCCATAAAAAAATGGAATGCGGAAACAATTATTACTTGTTTGTCCGCAAAAAACCTCGAATTAATTACCACTAATTTTATTAATGAATACGCCCGGCAAGCAAACCTGCCATATTTTTTGGTCAACTTATATCTTTTGCCCCTGAAAGAAAAACTAAATATGTATTTAAAAGAAATTATTTTAAACAAGGATCATACTACTGCAATTAAGTTACAGGATTATCTAGAAAAAATCACGGGGGATACCTGCTTGAATATCTATTACCGCAAAGATAAGGCCCATGATATTTCTGATTGGTGTAATAAAGTGCGAACTACCGCTTTTCGTAATTTAAATTAAAACTATAATTGTCTAATTTACTGGCTTTTTTTGATTGATTAGTTCAAAGGATGTGATATTTTGTATACCAATTCGCTAGAATGCCCGGGGGATGAAGAATTAATTGCCTATCTTGCTGCAATGCAGTCAATTACCTATCGAAATGAACAGCTGGAAGAGCACTTTGCTACCTGCCCTGTTTGCGCCCAAAAGGCCCAGCAGTATACCGAGTTTTTATGGTTGCTAAAATCAGACTCCGACTGGGGTGTTTCTTATCAAGAACATGCCATGGATTTATTTACTTATGCTGCCGCCGCTCCAGTTCACAATAAAGCTAATTTTTCTCGGGCGAAATCTTTTACAGGAAAATATCAGCTCAGCCTGTTGCCTCTTTCTGGCGCAAATAAAGCTATTTTAGAGGTACAGGTTTTGGATACAATAACAGGGGATTTAATTATTGAAAATGAAAGCGGAATTATTTTTAAAAACCCAATTATTAATGGTTTTGCCTGTGGCGAAGTAGCTGATTCCATTGATTTGGAACAAATTTTAATTTATGTTGATAAACCAGAGGAGGCATAGTGGTATGGAAGTATATGCTCTTTTTGACGATGCCTCCGCGGAAAAAGTATTATATCAATTTTATGAATCTAATAAAGACCGAGCCTTAGTGGATATATTATATACCGGCAATGTACCGGAGGATATTAAAATATCCGTTGATAAAGGGATCAAAGAAGCTTATATCTATTTAAAAAACAAAGCTTATTTTTCTTCAAATAAGCTCCAGGTCGGCATTTGGTATAAAGGATTCAGTAAAGTTATCTCTGGCAACAGTGCGGATCTGGCTTTTGCCACCGCTTTTCTTACCGCTTTAATAGACAAAGGGGAACTGAATTCCTCAGCTGAGTCTACGGTTTTTGCAGCTACTGGTACTTTTAGAACTGACGGAAGCATTGCAAAAATTGGAGGAATTAAAGAAAAATTAATAGCGGCTGCTACTAAAATTAGTAGAAATTCTGGAATTACTGTTTTTTATCCAAAAGAAAACCAAAGTGAAATAGCCAAGTTGCGAAATGAGGAGCCAGCGTTTGATCGAATTCTTTCTAAACAAGATATTCAACTGATCCCCGTCGGTAGTCTCAAAGATTTAATCGGGGAATTCTGTTTAAAGAAAAATCCAGCCAAAGCTTCTCCCAAAATCATACCCAGTAAAGTAATTTTAATAATACTTGGGTTAGTCATGCTCGGCTTAGTGGGTTATAACTTTCAAGCAAAGGATAATCCCGCAAAAAAATTTAACTATTTAGCTCTGTTTACAAAATTAGAAAATACCGTAAAGCCCAAAATAATTCCGGTAGATAACCAAATTAGCACAAAAGCATCCCAGCCAGTTGGAAAACCGCTTTCTGATAATACAGATGTAGTTGCTAAGCCTAATAACTTTGCCACAAATAATCCCGGGGATACTAATTCACCAGAAGATGTATTAAAACCAGAAAATGCAACTATTGAGAAACCTACAAAAGAGACTGTAGATAAAAAAGTTTCCCCCAAAAGTGATGTAATTAATGTAGGTGATTACGGAGCAAAGGCTGATGGGATTACCGATAATACTAAAGCCTTGCAAAAAGCTATTGACGAAGCAAGTGTGGCAAATAAAAAAGTTTATATCCCGGCCGCCGCTAAACCATACCTAGTTAAAGAGCAAATTGTTATAAAAAACAATACGCAAATTTCGGGAGATGGAGCCACCTTATATATGAAGGCTCAACCTGATGAAATAAAATCCATTTTTATTTCAGATAGAAGAGGCTATATCGCAAATGTTAGTATTAAAGGTTTAACCTTCAAATCAGAAAATGTAATTGATGGAAATACAGTTGAAAAAATACCCTATTCTAAAAATATTTTAGTGAGTAATGTGCAAGGGATCTTCTTGTCAGGTGTTAAAAATTTAGTTGTCCAGAATATTAAAATGGAGCAACTTCATGTAGGCTTAAAACTGGGCAGATCGACTACGGGGAAATTAAATGAAAGTATTCAAGTAACTAATGTACGTATTTACAATACTAAGACGCCAGTACTTATGTTATCCACTAAAGATTATACAATGACTAATAGTATCCTTGATGCAAGCAATGGTGCTGATCGTCATCTTCACGCAGCCCACTTAGTTGGTTTTAACAGTGAGATCACCTTTGAAGATGTGACCTTTAGAAACTCACCAGGAGCTGGTGTTAATATCTACAATGGGTATGATGGAGACCCTTCTGAAAATGTTACCATTAAAAATTGTACTATTGAAAATTCCTATCGAGGTATGTATGTTTGTTCCTGGGCTAAAAACGTCAAAGTTATCAATACCAAAATAAAAAATACTGTTAGAGCGTTGGAAGTATATGGTTCACACAATCTAACGCTATCTACTGTAACTATTAGTAATCCTAATCGCAACTTAGAAATTATTAGCGGTGATCAAAATAACCCCGTGATCATTCGCAACCCCGGGGATAAAGGCGCTTTTGCATTTAATTATAGTACAAATACGATCATTAAAAACGTCTCGGTAGATTGCGAAAATATGGAAGGTAATTTATTTGAATTTGGTGAAAATATTAACGGCGTAGCGGTTACCGGGCTAAACGTTGTAAACCTTAATGATAATGGCTTTTTTTACTCGAAAAGTAAAAATATTAAAGATTTAGTAGTTGAAGATTCTTCTTTCACATGGAGTGAGATTACCGATCCTACCGTCACCAAAATCACTTTAAGAGGCGCAGGGTCAGAGGCAAATTTTAACAACAATGAATTTATTAATAAAGGGATGACGTGTAATTTTTTACTTAATAATTATGCTGGCACCAATGTAATATTTGAAAACAATACCTATGGTGGGTTTAAAAATTTATTTACTACCATTGATTGTTCGGTTAAAAATAACAATATTAATTTAGATGCCGAGTGAAATGAAAGGTAGAAAAAACTAGATAATTATGATCTAAAGTAGGTAAAAGGGCAGACTTCAGATTTCTTGTACGCAAAGGGCAGTATGCTTTTTGCGGCTTTTTTTTATTTTTAATTTCTTTCTGTCACTACCTACAATTTTGGAGAATTGAAGAATTAAGTTGGTGAAGGTATGATGGATATGTAATCAATCATGAAATCTTCCACCGAGATCATTTTGCCGGCAGAGGTGGGAGGGAATGGTTTGTTATAGAAAGTAATTATAAAAATTGAGGGGGAGTTTTGAGATGAAAAGTTGTACGGAAATGAATAATAAAGAATTAATGGTAGTTAATGGGGGTGAAAAAAATGCTTGGGTTTTTTTTATAACATCTATCAGGAATTATTTTAATTTAAAGAAGTAGGCTAGTGAAGGTATGATGGATATATAATCAATCATGAAATCTTCCACTGAGATCATTTTGCTGGCAGAGGTGGGGGGTAATGAGTTGGTTGTATTTTTAAAATATTTCTGAATTTTTATTTTAAAAACTGAGGAGGAATTTTAAGATGAATAACTTTGTAGAAATGAATAATAAAGAGTTAGTAGAAATTAATGGTGGTAGTGTTATTGATTCGTTAGGTGAGAAGCTTTATACTCTAGGAAAAGATATTGAAGAATTCTGTCGTTTTACAAATTTCAAGCTTAAAAATTTAGGTGAAAAAATTAAAAATTTAGGCTTAGTATTAATGTATCCTATTTCTGCGGTAGTGCAAAATAAACTCTGTAAATAACTCTCTAAATATAATAAAAATTAAAGGTATGAGGTTAAAATTTAGCTTTCATACCTTGTTTTCGGGTCTGTCAATATTTTTGTGTAAACTTTTTAAATTATTTTTTCAAAATCGAAGCATTTCCATTTATGTAATTTATTTACATAAGATTTTTGGGTATTCTATCCTCGAAATAAATATTAAGCTGAGCTCTTATCATAGTCCAATTTTG
>JANQHU010000304.1 GCA_028282485.1 Bacillota bacterium | reverse complement strand
ATTTCCTCCCGTAAATAAGTTCTCATTTCTTAGGTATGTACTAATTTTGATAATTATTCTATATACGGAATAGAAATTTTTAAGATAAAATTCTTAAATAATTAAAAAGTGGGAATCGATTTGTTGGTCAATCCGAATTCCCGTGCTTTTTTTAATAAATAATTATATTTTTGTTCCGAGGCATCCAAATTATAAATGGCATAATCAATCAAGTCAGGATCAGTTACACAATTAAAATAATCGGCCGCATAATACCAATCTTGCCGTGCTTTTTCAATTCCTTTTAATAACTCTCTTTTAAATAATTCTCTTCCTCCCACAAGGTTATTCTCCTGATATCTACCTTGACTAATAATCTGTAGCCAGTCCCAAAACTTCCTCATCGAAGATCCTCCTTTGACAAAACTTAAAATCACTTTGTTATTTCCATTATGGGTTTGTCAAAGGAATTTTATACTTGAAATTATTAGATTTCGGTTCGACCTTCCAAGGCTTTTCCTAACGTAATTTCATCAATATATTCTAGATCGCCACCGACCGGTAAGCCTCGGGCCAATCGGGTTATTTTCACTTCAAAAGGTTTCATAATTTTAGCCAGATAAAGGGCGGTAGCCTCTCCTTCCACATTAGGATCTGTGGCAATAATCACCTCTTGATAAATTCCCGTTTGTATCCGAGCTAACAATTCTTTGATCCGCAGTTCCTCCGGGCCAATGCCTTCTAAAGGAGCAATCGCCCCTCCTAGAACGTGATAATGTCCCAGGTAAGTCCGGGTACGCTCCATAGCAATTACATCCTTCGGCTCTTCAACAACACAAAGAAGATCGGTTTTTCTTTTTTCGTCCCGACAAATAGGACAAGGGGAAAGCTCGGTTAAATGGCCGCAAACTTCACAAAAATCAATTTTATGACGGGCTTCGAGCAAAGCCTCCGCCAACCTGCCTACTTCCTCTTGGGACACATTCAGTACATGAAAAGCTAATCTTTGCGCTGTTTTCGGTCCAATTCCCGGCAGTTTGGCCAGTTGGTGAATCAAACGTGACATTGGTGGTGGATACATTTAAATCAACTCAATTACTAATTTTTTAAAATAAACCAGGCATTCCTGGAACTTTTAGATTTCCAGTGACTTTGCCCATCTCATCAGAGGCCATATTTTGAGCATTCTTAATGCCTTCATTTACTGCTGCCACAATTAAATCCTGCAACATCTCTACATCTTCCGGATCGATTACATCCGGTTTGATTTCCATCTTAACACATCTTAAGTCCCCGGTGAATTCCACGGTAACAGCTCCTCCCCCTGAGGTAGAAGCAATGCTCTTATCTTTCAATCCCTCCTGCACTTTTTCCATCTCTTTTTGCATTTTTTGCATTTGTTTCATCATATTTTGCATATTAGGTACCATTTTAGTTAGTTCCTCCTTTTAAATATTACTGATTTTTTATTATTTAGGACGGGCTTCGCCGCCAAACAACTCTTTCGCTTTTTTTACCAAATCCGGTTCGTTAACTAAACCTTTTTCCCTAGGTTCAGGCTGCAATTTATTAATTTCCGACTGGGGAATACAGCTTAGGCAAATTTCTCTCCCATATATTTCTCTTAAAACTTCTTCTAATAAACTAGTATTTTGCGGCAGGGCTAAGTTATCAAGATGAAATTTAAAGTTATCGGGAAAACAGATGACCAATTCTTCATTTGAAAATTGGATCGGCCGTCCCTCCTGAACCAAAGCGGCAATAGTTCTTTTCTTGACCTTTATTTGCTCCAGAAAACCATCCCAATCAAAA
>JANQHU010000236.1 GCA_028282485.1 Bacillota bacterium | reverse complement strand
TTGGAGCTACTGCGAGCCATTGAACGGGGCCTACGGCGGGTGGGGTTACCCCTGGCCTATTCGACAGGCTTTCACCCTCATCCCAAAATCGCATTTGGTCCGGCGTTATCCGTGGGAATTAGCAGTAGTGATGAGTATTTTGATCTGCAGTTAGTCAAGCACCTGGAGGCAGAGGATATTAAAGCCAGTTTAAATGCCGCTTTACCGGAGGGTTTGCGAATTTTAGCGGTCCGAGCAGCTCAGTCTGCCCAAAAGTTGCAGCCTTTAAATGCAATTATTAATCGGGCTTCCTATGTAATTTTGCTGCAAGGAACAGCGGCAGATTTAACTGCATGCCTAAATTTTCTCCAGGATTTATTAGCTTCTTCCGAAGTATTGATCCGGCGGGTTGTTAAAAAAAAGGAGAAGATCGTCAACATTCGCCCATGGTTGCATAATTTAACAGTAAGGAATACATCGCAAAATGATCTAAGCATCGAGTTAGTTTGTGAAATAGGTAATAACGGTAGTTTAAAACCTAATGATCTCTTAAAGTTGATTCCAGTTGACCATGAAGTCACTAGTATTCAGCGCAATGGGTTGTGGTATCAAATAGATGATCAAAAGATTAGACCACTAGAATTCTGTTTAAGGGGATAAGGAATGGAAAAGCAAATCCTAATCAGTGTTGATATCGGCGAAACGAAAGTAGCAATTATGGAAGAGGGTAGTTTAATGGAGTATTCCATTGAACATTCCGAAGAACAAAGGCAAGCCGGCAATATTTACCGGGGACGAGTTGCGAATGTCTTACCAGGTATGCAGGCCGCTTTTATCGATATTGGCGAAGAAAAGAATGCCTTTATTTATAAGGATGATTTATTTGTCAAAGACAAAGAATATGAGAAGAATAATGAGTTGAAAAAACTGCCGATTCAGCAGTTATTACATGAGGGGCAAGAAGTCTTTGTCCAGATGATTAAGGAACCTATGGGTAGTAAAGGAGCCCGGGTAACTACCCAAATTACCATTCCGGGCCGTTATTTAGTACTAATGCCTACTGCCGATTATGTGGGGGTCTCCCGGCGCATTGAAAATGAAGCGGAGCGAGAGCGGTTAAAAGAGGTAGTTACCAAGTTTAAGGCTCCGGAGATGGGCGTTATTATTCGCACGGCCGCCGAGGAGATCGAGCAGGCTGAGTTACAGAGCGACTATGAGTTTTTAATTGGGGTTTGGAAAAAGATTCAAAAAAGAATGAAAAAAGGTCCATGTCCGGCCTTGCTTTATCGGGATCACGACCTATTGTACCGCATCATCCGGGATTATCTCAGTCGGGATATTAGTCGGGTTTTAATTGATGACCAAGAATCCTACCAAAAAGCCATAGAACTTTTAAAAACTTTAGCCCCCTCCTTAAAAAGTCGGGTTGATTTATACCAAGGGCCACCCCATTTATTTACTTTATATAATATTGGCAGCCAGCTGGAAAAAGCTTTAAAACGCAAAGTCTGGTTGGATAGTGGGGCTTATTTGATCATTGATCAAACGGAAGCCTTAACCGTGATTGACGTAAATACGGGGAAATTCATCGGGACTACCAGTTTGGAAGAAACCGTCTTTCAAACCAATTTAATGGCCGCCCGGGAGATCTCCCGGCAGATCAAGCTGCGAAATTTAGCTGGCATTATCATCATTGATTTTATTGATATGGCTTCTGATGAAGAAAGAACCAAGGTAATTGAGGCTTTTGAGCAAGAACTAAACCGGGATCGAATTAAATCAAATATTTTGGGCTTTACTGCTTTAGGTTTATTGGAAATGACGCGTAAAAAAGTAAAACAGAGTTTGAGAGAGATTTTACAAGTGGAATGTCATACTTGTGACGGAACTGGGTACCAATTATCGCTAGATACTTATACCAGTAATGCCATTAAAAGAATTAGAGAATTAGTTAAAGATGAACCGGAGGAAGCGGTTTTAATCGGACTTAATTCCCAAATCGCCTCCCTTTTAATCGGCCCGGGGGGTTCAAAATTAGAAAAATTAGAACGGGCTCTCCAGAAGGCGATTTTTATTAAGGGACAAGAAGAATTAATTTTTGATCAAGTGCACCTATTGAAAAATGGTACCAAAGAAGCGGTGGAAGCCTACTTTTTGCCTGTACAAGAAGGGGCCGAGATTGAAGTAATGATTAGTGAACCCCACATCACAAATGCGGGGGATGGAATTGCCCGATTGGGTGGTTACATAATCAATGTGGAAAAAGCGGCTTCATTAATCGGAAAAACAGTTAAAATTTTGGTAACAAAGGTCAGTAAGACTTATGCCAAAGCGAAAATTATCTAATAGGAAAAAATAAGAAAAAAATGGATTTTTTGAGAGGAAAGTTTTCTTGAAAGTCGAATTATGCAATTAGTTTGAATTGAGATAGAGGAGCGTATGAAAGAAATGAGAGTGGTGGAAAGAGCTTTAAGCATTAATCCTTCACCCACCTTAGTGAATGATGCGAAAGCCAAACAATTGATGGCTGATGGCCAAGATGTGGTTAGTTTTGGAGCTGGAGAGCCGGATTTTGATACCCCGGTAGCCATTAAAGCGGCAGCGATTACCGCCTTAGAAAAAGGGCAGACCAAATATACGGCGGCGGCGGGAACGTTACCCCTCAAAAAAGCGGTCTGTACTAAAATGGAACGGGATCACGGGCTGCGTTATCAACCGGAGCAAGTAATTATTTGTTGCGGTGCCAAGCATGCTTTGTATAATCTTTTTCAAGTAATATGCCAGCCTGGGGACCAAGTACTGCTGCCAGCCCCTTACTGGGTGAGTTATCCGGAACAAATTAAATTAGCCGGAGCCCAGCCCCAGATCCTGATGACCGCAGCAAAGAATCACTTTAAAATAACCCCGGAGCAGTTGCGGCAGGCGATCACTCCCCAAACGGTGGCCTTAGTATTAAACTCCCCGGCCAATCCTACCGGAAGCGTTTATACGGCGGCCGAATTACAGGCTATTGCACAGATTGCCGTGGAAAACCAACTCATCGTGATCTCTGATGAGATTTACGAAAAATTAATCTACACTGGCGAGCATGTCAGTATTGCCTCCCTGAATCCCCAAATTAAGGATTTGACCATCATTATTAACGGGGTTTCTAAGACCTTTGCCATGACCGGCTGGCGCATTGGTTATGCG
>JANQHU010000223.1 GCA_028282485.1 Bacillota bacterium | reverse complement strand
ATTCGGTTTTACGACCAAAAAAAAATTCCTTAATTTAAGGAATTGCGCCGAGATTTGGTTTAATTTGGCTAAATTTTTTTATCATTATTCGATAAGCTCAAAAGAACAGTCTTCTTTGATAAGAAAAAATTTTAAGGCTGTTACCACTTCTCATAACTTATCGGCAATTTTTTGATTACTTTTGATGGGTGGTAAGTAGCTCTCTTTCTATTTCCTTCAACTTCTCCCGACTTAATCCGGTTATTTTTGCTGTAAATTCAATATCTGCTCCATTTTGCAAAGCATTTATGGCTGTTTGTTCTTTTTCTTGTTCTATCCCTTGTTCTATCCCTTCTTGAAGTGTATCCTTATAAAAATTTTCCAAGCTCAAGGCTACATTCGATATCATTCTTTCTACCTCCATTTCAATGCTTTCTTCTACTATTGTATCTCCTTCTTCCTGGATACTTTTCGGCAATCTAGGGCGATAGATAAATTTAAACCACCTCTGAAATAATCGTAATTCTTGCGGAGTTAATTTCTTAAAGACGGTAATTAGTTTTCTTAGTCTTTCGGTCAATTCTTCCGGTTTTTCAAATTTTCGGTCTAATAAAAATACTGCTCCTACTAAATTGGCTATTCCGATTAATTCCACTTCTGTATAACGGTTAACATCAAACAATATATACTCAAAATTCATCAAATATTTACCAAAAAGCTCTTTTCCCTGAAGCATTTCTTTAAAATTCCGGGGTACAGTCCAATTATTTTCGCCATTATACAAAATCATGGGAATTATTCCCGGCAATCTAAACTCTTTACTTGTTCGTTCCTCTTCTTTAAGATTCTTTAATAAATCATTCCATATCGCTCCCATGTAGTAAAATAATCTTACAGGCATCTGATAATCGACTTTTGACTGTAATTCTAATAAACAATAAAAGATTATTTCCCTTTCGGCGATCTTTAATCTATAGACAATATCCGTCTCTTTTTTAATATAATCTGGTAAGATATAACTCCGATTAATTAGCTCTAGGCCATTTTCATCTATCTCTTTGACCCAGGGTTCGTGGATAAAACTCTTTAGCAAATTTAAAAATGATTTCTTATTGGTGAAAATATCTTTATATGCTCGATCATGTTGCTCATGAATTATTTCTTCCTTGGTTTCTTTTTTACACATTTCAACTTACCGCTTTTCAATTTTATATCTTTATTATATCATAATTACCATTATTTTAAAGACTGTTTTTCTAGATGTTACGAAACAAAGTATAAACTAATTGTTAACAATTAGTTAACAACTTAATTAAAGTAAGATTCTGTAAACAACCACTGCCCAATCTCGGCAAAAGTACCAAACTCTCGATAAGGATGGCCTTCTTCCTGTAAGAGCTTGACCAAGCCCTCTCGGGCAAAGGTCTCATCAGCCGCCAGGGCTGCCGGCAGATCCGGTCCACTGTCTCCCGCAAAATAGACTTTGGCATACTTTTGTTGGTAGCTGGCGACAACTTTTCCCTTATCAATCCCATACTCATCCCCGGCAAAAGGGCTTTGGGGGTCAGGGATAATCCGTAAGACTTCCTGAGCCTGGTCATAGATGCCGGGCATGGAGATAATCTCCACCTCAGTCAAATCGTAAAAAGGCAATAACTTTTCAATATAATAACGACAACCAGCGGTTAAGATCAAAAAATCTCCACCGGCTTGCCGCACTCTTTCCACAAATGCCGGCACTGTGGGGTCAAAGGGAATGGTTTTAATCTCCTCCAACAATTCGGCTTCACTGAGCCGGGCCGAGGCCAAGGCCCGGTTTAAGAAATCAATAGTCTTCATCCCTTTGACCCGCCAGTCGTAATAAAGGGCGTCTCTTTGCTGGGATGTCAAATACTTGTCCATCATTATCTTATAAAAATCTTTAGTGGTTAAGGTTCCGTCAAAATCCGAAATAAACACAAAATTTTTCATCAAAAAACTCCTTTACGCGGTACGATACTTCGCTAAATCTCGAAACTTACTACACTCTTTTAAGAAGGTCATCTCCACGGTTCCCACAGGGCCGTTTCGCTGTTTGGCAATAATCAATTCGGTAATTCCCTTCCGATCCGTTTCCGGATTATAATAGTCTTCCCGATACAGAAAAGATACCAAATCCGCGTCCTGCTCCAAAGAACCCGACTCTCGCAAATCAGCTAACGAAGGGTGTTTATCCTGGCGTTGTTCTACCGCTCGGGATAATTGGGAAAGAGAGATAATCGGCACACTCAGTTCCCGGGCTAAGGCTTTCAGGGACCGGGAGATTTCCGAGACTTCTTGTTGTCTGCTTTCTACCTTCCCTTTACTCTGCATCAACTGTAAATAGTCGATTACCACCAGGCCTAGCCCGTATTCCGCCTTAATCCGACGGCACTTGCTTCTTAATTCCATAATAGTTGCTCCCGGCGTATCGTCAATAAAGAGCATTGATTCCGAGAGCCGCCCTAAAGCACTAGAGAGTTTTGGCCAATCACCCTCTCCCAAAGTCCCGGTCCGAATACGCTGGTTATCTACTCCCGCTTCCGAGCAGAGCAGTTTCATGGCTAATTGTTCTTTGGACATCTCCAAACTAAAGACTACTACGGGAACTTTATTGGCCACTGCCACGTGGCTAGCAATATTTAAAGCAAATGTAGTCTTTCCCATACTAGGGCGGGCCGCCAGGATGATTAAATCCGAAGGCTGTAAACCCGCCGTCATCCGGTCAAAATCGGAAAAGCCAGTCGCTAAGCCGGTTACGCCCCCTTTAGAATCATAAAACTCTTCAATCTTCTCAAAGGTTTCAATTAAGATATTGCGGAGATTAACATAGCCCTTGACATTGCGTTTCTGGGCGATCTGAAAAATATCTTTTTCCGCTTTATCCAAGATCACATCCACTTCTTCGGAGCCATCATAACCAATTCGCACAATTTCGGTGGAAATGGAGATGATGGAACGTAAAATGGACTTTTCCTCGACAATTTTTGCGTAATACTCTACATTAGCCGCCGTCGGTACCGCATTGGCCAGGGTGGTTAGATAGGCAATTCCACCTACTTTTTCTAAGGCCCCCCGCTGCTTGAGATCCTCGGAAACGGTAATAATATCAATGGGTTCCCCACTATTAGTCAGGCGCACCACCGTCTCAAAAATCACCCGGTGGGCTTCCCGATAAAAATCTTCGGCTTGCAAAATCTCACAAGTCTTATAGATAGCTTCTTTATCCAACAGCATGGAGCCGAGGGTCGAACGTTCGGCATCAATATTTTGGGGTGGAACCCGTTCCAGCATCGCGGACTCAATCATTGTTTCTCCTCCAAGGCCTGGGCCACAATTTCTTGGATATTATCAATGGTAATCACTTCAATTCCTTCTAAATAGCCGGGCACGTCTTTTTGATTCTCCTTGGGAATAAAAACCTGACTAATACCGGCTTGGCGGGCTCCGTAAATCTTCTCAATGATGCCTCCCACCGCTTTCACTTTTCCTTGAATGGAAACCTCTCCGGTAATAGCGATATTTTGGGGTAGCGGTTGCCCGGTAATACCACTAATTATGGCCAGGGTAATAGCTACGCCGGCGGAAGGGCCAT
>JANQHU010000207.1 GCA_028282485.1 Bacillota bacterium | reverse complement strand
ATTAATCATTATACTGATTTTAGCAATGGTAATACCATGGCTACCGAAAACCAATTTGATTTTGCCTTAGAAGGGTTAGGCCTTTTTGCAGTACAAGCTCAGGAAGAATTGAAGTATACCAGAGCCGGCAATTTTGTCTTGGACCGAGATGGTTACCTAACGACAAAGGCCGGTTATCGTGTTTTAGGGCAGAATGGGCCGATTCGGTTAGGTCAAGGAGCTTTTGCTGTTTCCCCCCAAGGGGAGATTTTTCAAGGTGAAAAGTTAGTGGACCGCTTCCAGTTAGCAGCCCCGGAGCAGATGGTAAAAGAAGGTGAAAACCTCTACCGAACCAGCAGCGGCGAACCAGCCGTCCCGGCAACCAATTGTCTGGTTCATCAAGGGATGATCGAAAAGGCCAATGTCAGCGTGGTGCGGGAAATGGTAAAAATGATTACTGTCTTTCGGACTTATGAAGCCTGTCAGAAGACTTTAACGGCTCAGGATGAAACATTAAGTAAGACTATTAATGAATTAGCCAAATAAGGTTCTTAAATAATTGCAAATTATCGGGCAGTCAAAAAAGCAATAGAGGCCGGACCGCTTGCGGAGGTTTCTAAAAAAAGATCGAGCGACGGAGATCTTTTATAAGCTTAACGAGAGTCTTTTTTAGATTAGTTAGTTAATCTTGCAAAAAGACTGGAAAAGAATTTTGTGGAACTGCCTGTAACTAGCTGTGTTTAGGGTTTACTGTAATCCTAAAAAACAGCTCGGCGCAAGGTGGTTTTTTGCTACGAAAAGGGAATAATTTATGGGCGAAATGCCAAATACCAAGGGAGGTATAATCATGATTAGAGCTTTATGGACCGCCGGAACGGGAATGATGGCACAACAAATGAATTTAGATACCATTTCCAATAATTTAGCCAATGTGAATACCACTGGCTTTAAAAAATTACGAGTCGAGTTTGAGGATTTACTTTATCAAACCTTGCGGAATGCGGGAAGTTCGGCCACTCAAGGAATGCAGTTGCCAACCGGGCTTCAAGTAGGGCATGGGGTGCGGCCCATCGCCACTACCAAGATCTTTACCCAGGGAGATTATGTGTTGACGGAAAATCCCCTGGATTTAGTCATTGAAGGAGACGGTTTCTTTCAAGTCCAAATGCCCGACGGGACCACGGGTTATACCCGCTGTGGGGCCATGAAATTAAGTAGTGAAGGGAGACTAACCACTTCCGAAGGGTACTATCTGCAACCGGATATTACCATTCCTAGCAATACCCAATCGATTAATGTTGGTTCCGACGGTACGGTTTCGGTAATCTTGGCTGGCGAAGAGGAAACCCAGGAAATTGGCCAGATTGAATTAGCTAATTTTACTAATCCGGCCGGGTTAAGTAATATTGGCAAAGGGCTCTACCAACGAACTAGTGCATCCGGGGAAGCAATTGTCGTCACTCCCGGAACAGAAGGGGTGGGAACCATTATTCAGGGTTCGTTAGAAATGTCTAACGTGAAAACAGTGGAAGAAATGGTCAGTATGATTGTAGCCCAACGGGCTTATGAGGTGAATTCCAAAGCTATTCAAGCGGCGGACGAGATGTTACAGACCGCTAATAATCTGCGGCGGTAACTGATCAAATGGGGTGGCGGATCTTAGTTTTTAGTCTAATCTTTTGGGGGATTTTTATTGTTAATCTCCGGGCAGCCACTGCGGAAATCATTTTGCAGATTCCGGCACTAGTGACTGTTAAGAGTGCCAAACTTTATTTGGGCGCCATTGCTAAAATTCAAGGAGGCACTGACCCGGAGCGGCAGAAACTGGCTCAGTTGAGCTTGGGAGAGGCCCCCCGGCCGGGCAAAGAACGCAGTATTAGTAAAAAATATTTGGCCTTTTTATTAAAACAATACCGACTCTCGTTACCGATTCGGTTGGAAATGCCCGCCCAAGTCCAAATCAAAAGCCAGGCCTTTTGTCTACGGGGGTCGACCTTACGCCAAAAGATCGAGGCAACTATCAGGATAGATAAAAGCCTTAACAAACGGTGGCTTGATTTTTATAACCTACCCCAAAAAATTTGGTTAAAACCAGGCGATTGGCAAATAAAAGTAGCCCCCGTGGGCCGGATTCCCTTAATCGGCGGAATTAGTTTTAAAGTTACCCTCACTAACGAAAAAACTGCTGAAAAACGAGTTTACAATATTAGTGGCAAGCTCCGGGGGAAAGCCTTTGTTTATCAGGCTAAAAGAGGGTTAGCCGCCAAAAAATTTTTAAATGAGCAGGATTTTGAAAAGCAAGAAAGGGAACTGAAAACCGGCCGGGAAGTCCGCGGGGAATTACCGCAAAAGTATCGTTTAACAACTAGAGTGCCGGGGCGGAGTTATTTACAATTAACCCAAATCGAACCCGTACCCCTGGTACATAAAGGGGCTCGGGTCAAAGTAATCGTGCGGCAGCGGCAATGTGTAATTAGCTTAGTGGGAATTGCCCGGGAAGATGGTTGGCAAGATAATCAGATTGGGATCGTTAATCCGGACAGCAACCATCTTTTTCAAGCCCGGGTTATTGGGGCCAACCTGGTGGAGGTGAACTTATAATGAAGCAACGTTGGTTAGTTTTAATCGGTAGTTTATTGCTGTTATTGCATCTAGGTGGAGTAGTGCAGGGTGAATCTTTGTGGAATGACCAGAGCCATTCCCTTTATAGTAATCAAGAAAAGGTGTTTCATCCCGGGGATCTGGTAACCATTTTAATCATCGAACAATCCAGTGCTACCCAACAAGCCGATTCCTCTAATAGTGAAAAGAATTCTTTAGGGTTAAGTACGGGAAGCGGCCTGCTTTCCGGATTCTTACCGGGGTTAAAAGGAGACTGGGATTCCAAATACCAAGGCCAAGGCTCCACTACCCGTGGTGGTAATATCCAAGCCAAGATTACCGTGGCCGTTAAAGAGGTCAAGCCAGGCGGCATTTTATGCTTAGAAGGGCAGCAGCAGATTAAAGTAAATAAAGAACGGCAGACCATTAGAGTCACCGGAAATGTGCGCAGCAAAGATGTGGGAATTAATAATCAAGTCTTATCGTCCCATATCGCAGATGCCCAGATTGAGTTTGTCGGCCAGGGGACCGTGGGGGAAACTCAAAATACCGGGCTCTTAACTAAAATATTTCATTGGCTATTTTGAAAAATGGGAAATATGGTGGTGAGAAGAATGCGGAGAGTCAATAATTTTTGGATTTGGGGCAGCCTTCTTTTGCTGCTAGGCTCCCTGCTATCAGGAGTAGTAGCAGCCCGCCGACCGACGGCGCCCACGATTCGGTTAAAAGAAATTGCCCGAATTCAAGGAGTACGCCATAATCAATTAAACGGTATGGGATTGGTAGTGGGCCTAAACGGTACCGGGGACTCCTCCAAGGCAAATGCCGCAATGATTGCCACTACTTTAGCTAAGTGGGGGATTACTGTAAATAGCAAGGATTTAAAAGCGAAGAATGTAGCAGCGGTAATGCTGACGGCCAAGCTTCCTCCCTATCGGCATAAAGGAGATACGATCGACGTCCAGGTTTCTTCTTTTGCCAATGCCAAAAGCCTGCAGGGCGGAATTTTACTCCAATCGCCGCTTTTTGGAGCTGACGGCCAGATTTATGCCGTGGCCCAGGGCCCAGTTTATGTGGGGGGGTACTCCATCAGTGCTAAGGGCGCCTCGGAGAGTAAGAATATAGCTACCGTAGGCATAGTGGCCGGAGGGGGGATCGTGGAACGGGAAGTGCCAAATGGGACTAATTTTAATAGTCGCATTAACCTGCTGTTAAACCATCCCGATTTTACCACAGCAGCCCGGTTGGCAAAAACTATTAACGAAAACCTTTCTCCCGGTGGGGCCAAAGCCTTAGACATGGGCTTAATTGAAGTTTTGATTCCCATCGAACGAGCCAACGATCCCATCGGTTTTATTGCCGAACTGGAAGCCCTGCCGGTAACCCCTGACGGGATTGCCAAAGTAGTTGTCAACGAACGGAATGGAACGGTGATGGTGGGAGATAAAGTCCGGATAGCCCCGGTGGCGGTGACCCATAAAAATACTACCGTCAAGATTGCGACCACTACTGAGGTTTCTCAACCGAAAAGTTTATCAAAAGGCAAGACTAAAACTACCAAAGCTAGCAAAATTGATGTCTATGCCGAACCCGGCCAACTAATTATGTTGCAGGAAGGGAGTAGTATTGGTGCGGTAGTGCGGGCTTTAAATGCTGTGGGAAGCACGCCCCAAGATATTATTGCGATTCTGGTAGCCATTCAAAATGCCGGAGCCCTTTATGGTATTTTAGAATTTCAGTAATAATTAGTAATTAAGAAAGAGCGAGGTGGACAAAATGATAAAGACGATTAATGATCAAGGGCGGAGCCTCCCCGGAGCTTCTAAAAATCAAAAGCCAGCGGTGGATCCGGAATTAAAAGAAGCCTGCCTACAGTTTGAAGGGTTATTGGTCAAAAAAATGTTAGAGGCCACGGCTAGCTCTACGGAAATGTTTGGTAAAGGGTTTGGGGGCTCCTTCTTTCAAGGAATGTTTTATGAGGAGATTGCCCAGAAAGTAGCCGGAGGACAAAGCGGGTTAGCCGAGAGTTTATACAACCAAATGGCCCGCCCCAAAATTAAGTAAGTAAAAAATTTAATGCATTAAGCAGGGAATAAAAAAAAAGTAGCGAAATAACATTGCTATGTATGGCAATTTAGATTTAAATAGAGAAATATTCGGTTGGAAAAAATAAAGGGGGAAGACTTATTTGAAACCACAGACAGAAAACATTTCAAATCTGGCTACCAAAGGAAAAGAAGCTAAACAACAAAAGAAAGGCGGGTTTTTGAGTAGGGTAGGAAATTTATTGTTTCATGAAGACTTATTCTTTCGGGTAATGGGTTACTTACTCTTTGGGATAATCTTCTTTTTACTGGCCTGGGGAGTCTGCTTTTTTATGTTTCATAAGCCCAATATGCTCAATAAATCCTTTATGGTGGAAAAATTTCTTCAATTCAAGTGGCACCAAGCCTTTGGGGCCTGGGGGGCCCAGAGTTTCGGAGAGACCTGGAAGGTTTTTGGTCTCGAAATTGTGGTCAAAGAATTTTTTGCCGTGGCCGCGTTAATGGTGCAGTATTTTATCAATTATCTGATTATTGCCCTTGTGTTTGTCTTTGGGTTGAATTTGTTTCGGGTCGGTCGGTTAAATTTAAGTTTGATTTATCTGGCCAGTTACGCCGTCTTGTGGGGAGCTGTGGCCGGCAGCGACTCTATGCTTTATCCCACGGGGGAAAATAAGGTTTTTGGGACATTGCTTACCTTTGCCCGGTTTGGCTTACCCTTATTATTCTCTTATATTTTATTAGCGGCGTCTACTACGAATCTGGCCATCTGGAATGCCCCCAAGTGGACCGAGTGGCGCTGGGAAAAGCTAAGGCCTTTTTGGCCCTGGAAACTAAACGGGGAGCAGAAAGAATTTTTGATTTACGGGCTACTCTTTTTACTGGCGGCCTGTTTTGCCGAAGCTCGACTCTTTGTGATGTATTATGGTGGATAGGAGATCAAGTTTCAAGATGGATCATTATTATTCGGCGCACCCTACTTCTCAGCATGAATACCGGCAGATTAGGATCAAGGTACGGGGAGTTGACCTGGCTTTGGAGACGGATGCCGGAGTCTTCTCCAAAGGCCGTTTGGATACGGGAACTAAATTACTAATTGAAGCACTGCCCCTGGAGACTAATCCGGGGCAGCTTTTAGATCTGGGCCCTGGTTACGGGCCCATTGGTTTAACCCTGGCCCGGCTCCTGCCTGAGGCAAAGGTATATCTGACGGATATTAACGAACGGGCAGCCGAGCTCTGCCGCCATAATGCCCAAAAAAACGGGCTGACCAATGTAGAAATCCGTTGTGGCCATGCTTTAGAACCAGTAGGGGGTTTGCAGTTTGATCTGATTGTGACCAACCCCCCTATTCGGGCGGGTAAAGAGGTAATCTACCAGATGGTGAATGATTCTTTACGGCATTTAAACCAAGGCGGCCAACTGGTATTAGTAGCCCTGACTCGCCAGGGAGCCAAAAGCCTAGCAAAAAAGATGGAAGCTACTTTTGGTAACGTGAGGGAATTGGCTAAGGGTAGTGGTTACCGGGTGCTGGGGAGTGTGAAGGAGTATAATTAATATTTTTGGATTTTTGAAAAAAGGTGGAATCCATGGATAAAATAATAGAAAATGAACTTGAGCAATTAGTATCCAAAATAAAAGAAGCGGTGCGAGTTAATAAAATTTACCTCTTTGGTTCTTATGCTTATGGAACGCCTACTATTGATAGTGATATAGATTTATGCGTATTAACGGAAGAAGATAAAAGAAAAATTGATATTATGATCGAGATTCGGGAAAATATTGGTTTTTCGGTGAATTATCCCCTAGACATTATCGTTTATAAACCGGATGAGTTTTATAGCAGAGCAAGTTCAGTGACAAGCATGGAGAGTCAGATATTGAAAAAAGGGGTCTTGGTTTATGAATAAAGAGTATTTAGAATGGGTAAAGTATGCCGAAAATGATCTTTTAACCGCAGAAACGATGAGTGAGATTATAAACCCGCCTTTGGAAGTAGTGTGTTATCATTGCCAACAGGCTGCGGAAAAGTTGCTTAAAGCTTTTCTTATTTTAAATGATGAGCAAGTAATAAAAACCCATGACCTTGTATTTTTAAATTCTAAGTGTATGAAATTTGATGAAAACTTTAAAAGTATTAATAAGCATTGTATAAGGCTGACGAATTATGGAGTAAACACACGGTATCCAAACGTGATGGATCTTATGGAAATTGATATGGAGATTGCCTTAAAAGATGTGTTGCAAGTGAAAGCTTTTATAATAGAAAAACTGCAAAGGCTAGAAGAACAATAATTAAAGGATTAATTGGTTGTAGAAATGAAAATGGGGAGAACTTTAATATGCTGAAAATACCCTACGGAATAGCTAATTTTAAAACGCTCCGGACGGAAAACTACCTATATGTTGATAAAACGCCTTTTATTCGGCTTTTAGAAGAGGAAGTGCCTTATCAGTTTTTAATCCGACCGCGGCGCTTTGGTAAGAGCCTCTGGGTCTCCCTGCTAGAGCATTATTATGATTTAAACAACCAAGAGCGGCTACCCGAGTTGTTTGATGGGTTAGCCATTAGCCACCAGTTTACCCCCAAAGCAGCTGGTTTTTTGGTACTGCGGCTCAGTTTTGCCGGAGTGAATACTACCGAAGGCAAGAAGGCTTTAATGGAGAGTTTTGATGATCTAGTTTCTCAAGGAGCGGATGATTTCTTCATTCGCTATCAGAATATTTTTCAGGAAAAGATTACGGTTAAAAAACGAGCCGAGGCGGCGATCCGAGAAATTATTTACAAAACCAGCCAGGCTGGTCAGCAACTCTACATCCTCATCGATGAATACGATAATTTTGCCAATGACCTTATCGGGCAAGGTAATAAAGACTTATATTACGAACTCTTAACCAGCGAAGGATATGTTCGCACTTTTTATAAAACGATTAAAGATGGGACTCAGTCTGCGGTAGCCCGGATTTTTATGACCGGGGTTAGCCCGATTATGCTGGATGACTTGACTAGTAGTGGCTTTAATATTACCTTTAACCTGACTAGTGACCCACGGTTTAATGCCATGATGGGCTTTACCGAAAGGGAGTTAGAGAACATTTTAAGGCAGCTTCAATTACCCGAGGAGATCAAATTAACTAAATTAAGAGAAGATTTGCGCGCCTTTTATAATGGTTATTTATTTGAGAAAGACGCCCCCGAACGGCTATATAATAGCGATATGGTTCTCTACTTTATTAATCATCTGCAAAGCACGGGCAAATATCCGGAAGAAATCCTAGACAACAACGTCAAAACGGATTACCGCAAGTTACGGGAGTTGGCTTTTGGCTTTCGGGACGAGGTGGATTTAGAAAAAGTAATCTACGATGAAGAAATCAGTGGCGGGCTGGTAGAGCGGTTTAGTTTAAAAGAAATGTATACGGAGAAAGATAATTTCATCTCCCTGCTGTATTACATGGGGATGCTCACCATCAAAAGAAGCATCTTAAAGGGAATCGTTTTCGGGATCCCTAATTATGTTTCCCAGAAGATTTACTGGGAGTATTTTTTAAGTAATATCAAGGCTCAACTTCCCTTAGAAGATCGGGAATTACGCCAGGGGGTGGCAGAGATGGCTTTGCGGGGAGATCTGGCAAGCTTCTTAGCCGCTACCAGCCGGGTGCTGGAAGGCCTCTCCAACCGGGATTTAAGAAAGTTTGACGAAAAGTATATCAAAGTCTTGCTCTTTACCCTGCTCCAAATTAGCGGGGTCTACATCACCATCAGCGAAGCCGAGACGGTAAAAGGCTACCTGGATCTCTCTTTAATCGCCGACCGCCGCTACGCCACAGAGATCGCATACGAGTGGGTCTGGGAGTTAAAGTATCTCAAAGAAAAGGAGCGATGTCAGCTGCCAGCGGTACGCCAGGCAGGCTGCCGCCAGCTAACGGGCTATCTGGCTCAAGAGCGAGTCAGAAACCGCTTTAGCCGCCAGTTGCGGGCTGTTTTCCTGACTTTTGTGGGGAAGAAAGAGATTCTGGTGGATTGGGTGGAGCTTTAGTAGCCCTTCAAATTCCCTTAGAAGACTAAGAAGTATAACAAAAAAAGCCCAACATTTTGGACTTTTTTATGTTAAAATTAATCATTGATTAGCAATATGGAGCCGGCAATCGGACTCGAACCGATGACCTGCGCATTACAAGTGCGCTGCTCTACCAACTGAGCTAAGCCGGCTAGTCAAAATAACGTAAAATTATTATAGCATAGGTTGAGGGGCTTGGCAAGGGGTTTTTTGGGTTGAAATTAAAAATCAATTTCACTTTTTTAACTATGTTTTTAAAGTATATTTTATAAAAAATTAACTATTTTTAACTACCCTCTCAAGTAAAGTTGCTAAATTTTTTGTTTCTGGAGTTTCTATCAAAGCTTGCTTTATTTCGTAATCAGAATTTCGCTTAGATATTTTATAAATTATAGTGTCATTATTTATATTGTAAGGAGAACTAAAGGCAATACCAGTATATTTATTTAATACATAATTTACATGCTTATTAAAACGAGATAGAGCCTCTGGATCTAT
>JANQHU010000202.1 GCA_028282485.1 Bacillota bacterium | reverse complement strand
CTCGGCTTTTAAATATTCTAACAAATCCAAGCTTTGTTTGCGCAATTCTCTTTCCAAAAACTCTCGGCCCATCTGGATGCTCTCGTCCCGATGCTGTTCCCGCAACCACTGCCTGATGCGATTTTTGGCTTTAGAGGTTTTAACAAACTGCAACCAATCCCGGCTCGGTCCCGTATCCTGCTTGGAACTAACAATTTGAACAATATCCCCGTTTTTAAGTTGATAATCCAAGGGCACTAAACGACCATTCACCTTGGCTCCGACACAGGTATGACCTAAATTAGTATGAATACTATAGGCAAAATCAACGGGAGTGGAGCCAGCCGGCAAGTTTTTGACATCTCCCTTGGGAGTGAACACGAAAACCTCGTCGACAAAAAGGCCAATTCTTAAAGACTCCATAAATTCTTCCGAATCTTTAGTCTCTCCCTGCCATTCCAGTAAGTGACGTAGCCAAGCAATCTTTTCCCGTAATTCTTTATCATTGGGACCACTCTCTTTATAAAGCCAATGGGCGGCAATCCCGTATTCGGCAGTACGATGCATTTCCCAAGTCCGAATTTGAATTTCTAACGGTTCGCCATCATAACCGATTACCGTAGTATGCAAAGATTGATACATATTTGATTTCGGCATGGCGACGTAATCCTTAAACCGACCCGGAATCGGTTTCCACAAGGTATGCACTATTCCTAACACTTCATAGCAGTCTTGGACCGTGGAAACAATCACCCGCAGCCCCATTAAATCGTAAATTTCGGTAAAATCTTTGCTATGATTATGCATTTTTTCATAAATACTGTAAAAATGCTTTGGTCGGCCCCGAACTTCTGCTTTGAGTTCCGCTTCCGCCAAAGCCCCCATTAAGGTTTGCTTCACCTCTTCAATATAGCCTTCCCGTTCCTGACGTTTCCGGGCAATTCGATTCACTAATTTATAATAGGCATCGGGATCAAGGTAACGGAGGGAGAGATCCTCTAGTTCCCACTTCATTTTCCACATTCCCAGACGATGGGCTAAGGGGGAATAAATTTCTAAGGTTTCTTTAGCAATGCTTTTTTGCTTTTCCCCGGGTAGATGCTTCAAAGTACGCATATTGTGCAACCGATCGGCCAACTTAATGATAATCACCCGTAAATCTTGGGTCATGGCCAGAAGCATCTTTCGCAAATTCTCCATTTGCTGTTCCTGCTTGCTTTGAAAAGCTAATTTATTCAATTTAGTAACCCCATCTACCAAGAGGGTTACTTCGGAGCCAAACTTTTTCTTTATGGCTTCACTATCAACGCTAGTATCCTCAACGACATCATGGAGTAAAGCCGCCACTACAGAAGTAGTATCCATGCCCATGTCATAAAGTATTCCAGCCACTTCTAACGGATGACGAATATAGTCTTCTCCGGAATCACGCTTTTGGCCGGCATGGGCCTCGTCAGCCAGTTGGTAAGCCATTTGCACTTTTATCGCTTCATTTTCCGATTTTGTCTCGGAAATCTTTTTAACTAAATCATCAATACTTAATAACTCGTTCATTGTGCTTTCCCTCCGCACTTTACCGCCGGGCTTTAATATCTTTTAAGTTCAGTTGGACTTGGACCATCCCGTTCCATTGATTTTCTTCAACCGAAAAGGCTAAGTCTATTTCGTTTGTGGCCGCTAATTCTTCATTAACGAAGCCCAAATTAAAACCAATTCCTTCCCGCACTATCTGTTGATTACCAACTCGCACTTTGAGATGTTTCCCTTCTTGTCCCACATTCCGAAAATCAATTAAATTTACCGCTTTACAGCCCAACACTGGCGTAGGGTTAAACGGTCCGTAAGGAGCCAACCGACTCAACTCTTTCACCAAATCCAGATCAATTAAATCAAGATTAACCAAGCTTTCCACTTTCAAAGTAGGCACCAAATCGTCTTTAGTTAATTCTGTCTTAGCTATTTGTAAAAAAGCCTTTTTAAAAGGCTCTAACATCTCTCTTTTGATGGATAAGCCAGCCGCAAACTCATGTCCTCCAAATTTAGTA
>JANQHU010000193.1 GCA_028282485.1 Bacillota bacterium | reverse complement strand
GCTAAAATGGTAGCCCCTTTCTTGGCATACTTCTTTTGAAAAGCGATTAGTTCCGGTATTTCTCGCCGACATGGGGGACACCAGGTAGCCCAAAAATTAAGGACTACCACTTCATTTTTGGAAATGACCGACTTTAAAGAGACCTTTTGGCCCTTTAAATCTGACAAAGTAAAATTAGGCGCTGTCTTTTCTTTCGTAGATTTTTGACTTTTTTGGTTAGCCGCCCAAACTCCGGCAGTAACCGCTACCGTTATTAGTAATGCCAGGATAATTAAAATTTTAGTAGTTACTCTTTTTCCCCAAATGAACATTTTTGATTACCTCCTCTTTCCTTATCAATCATTTTGCCAAATAATAACTCCTTTTTTATTAATATAAGCCGCTCCGGCTTCCGTCTTCACCCGGGCAACTCCGTTTTGGAAAGACTCCGCTCGGCTAAATTTAAAATCAATTGCCTTTTTCCCGGAAGAATCAATATAGCCCCACACTCCATTTTGTTTCACAGCTGCCAAGCCATCCGCAAAACCAAGGGCTTTGTCGTATTTAGTTTTAGTAATCACTCTGCCTTTTTTATCTATAAAAACGTATTTTTTCTGAAAAAGGTTCCCTACTTGCACCCGGGCCAACCCTTCCCGAAAAGTCTCTGCTCCGGCATATTGAGGCTGAATTACCCAATTTTGCTGACGGTCAATATAGCCCCAGGCCTTATCCTGCTTCACTGCCGCGAGCCCTTCTGCAAAATCAGTGGCCCCGGTAAACTGGGGATTAATCACGATTTGACCTTCTTTATTAATAAAACCATATTTACCCCCGATCAAGCCTTTAATTGCTCCCACTTTAACCCGAGCCAGGTTATTAGCAGCAAAAGAGAAAGCTTCGTCAAATTGTGGTTTAATCACCATTTTACCTCGCCGGTCCAGATAACCCCAAAGCCGCCCCTCTTTAACTGCTGCTAATCCTTCGGCAAAATTGCGGCCCTTAGCAAAACGGGGATTTACGATGTATTTGCCCTCTTTATTGATATAACCATAGTCTCCTGTTAAAGGATTTCCGATTTGGACCCGGGCTAATCCGCCGCGGAAGGGGCTAATTCTGGTAAATTGAGGCTTGATCACTATTTTACCATGGGTATTAATATACCCCCAGGTTCTCCCTACTTTCACCCCGGCTAAATTTTCCGCAAAAGTTTCGGCCTTGGTAAATTCATTGGCAATCACCATTTTGCCGCTACGGTCAATGTAGCCCCACAACTCATTTTTAAGTACTGGATAAAAAGCATCTTTATCTCCTAAACCAATACTAATTTTCGTGGTAATAATAAATAAAACCACTACCAAAAACAATAATGAAATGCGTCTCACTAGCCAAAATCCTCCTTATTTCATGATTATTGCTAAAAATTTATTTCGCTAACCTTTTCTTTTTTTCCTGCTCTCATTATATTTCCTAAATTATATTAATCTTCTTTATTTTATCGGGAAAAGAGGCCCACATTTTAACCCTGTTTTCCTTTTTCTTAAAAAATTTAAAAACGAGTTCAGCTCTTTAACCCAACTCGTTTTTAACACCCTGTGGTTTCTTACTAAATTCTACTGGTTAGTTTGGCATAATATTACTTCTGAAAATTCTTTAAAAATTCTCCAATCTTTTGGGAAGGATCAAATAAAGAACTAATTGAGTGATCATGATTTAACAGATCGATTAAATAACCGGTCAACTTAGACATATCCACATTGACAAACCAGGGTTCATCCTTTAATTTAGGGTTTTGATAGGTCAAATTAGTCGCATAAATCCGACTAATTAAGCCTTTTTGATAGCTCTCCCGAAAAATATCAATGCCCTCGGTAAACAGGCCGAAAGTAACTGCGAAATAAATGCGCTTGGCTTTCCGTCGTTTTAATTCGTAAGCAATATCCATAATTGAGTCCCCGGAAGCAATCATATCGTCCACTACTAAGACATCCTTACCCTCAATATCTTCCCCTAAAAATTCGTGTTGCACAATGGGGTTTTTGCCATTGACAATCTTGGTAAAATCCCGGCGTTTGTAAAACATTCCGATATTTAAGCCCAGCACATTAGCATAATAAATACTCCGGCCCATGCCGCCTTCATCCGGGCTCACTACCAGCATATTGGACTTATTAATCACCAAATCCTCTTCTTTCGCAATAAAGGCTTTCATCATTTGATAAGTGGGATGGAGATTATTAAAACCGGTGAGGGGAATCGCGTTTTGGACCCGGGGGTCATGGGCGTCAAAAGTAAAGATATTATCGACTCCCAAACGCTCTAATTCTTGGAGAGAAACGGCACAATCCAAGGATTCCCGAGATTGGCGCTTGTGCTGGCGACCACTATACAACAGCGGTGTAATCACGGTAATTCGTCTGGCTCGCCCCCCAATAGCGGAGATCATCCGTTTGATATCCTGAAAATGGTCATCCGGGCTCATGGGGCATTCCATGCCAAACATCTTATACTTACAATTATAATTACCCACATCGGCTAAAATGTAGATATCTCCTCCCCGGACCGTTTCTCGGATAATCGCCTTACCACTCCCATCCGCAAAACGGATACAGTCGGCGGAGATTAAGAAAGTCTCCCGGGCAAAATCTTGCGGTACATTCCCCGAAGTATTCTCCTCGTAATCACTGCGGCGGCAGGCTAAGTGTTGGTTAACCATTTCCGCAAACTCTTGACATCCCGGTAAAGCAATAATTCCTAACGGTGCTACCGGATATCTGGTAGAATAAATGTTTTTCCATTCAGGCGAACCCATGTTTTTTTACTTCCTTTCTTTTGTTAAATTTAATTGTATTGGTAATATAAATTGAATCAAAATTTTTCTTCACATAGCAATTAATAAATATATTTCTTCATACTTTTTAATTTTACGCCATTATACCAAGATTCTTGACTTAATCTGCCCAGTTCGTCATATTCCAGTTTTGTTTCATCCTGGTATTGACCTTCTTTACTAAACCTTTTCTCACTAATAAGTAATCCTTTTTCATTATACTGGTATTGCCAATATTCTTTTAATTGCTCCTGATGATCATAACTTTCTTTTTTAATGATTATACCTTCAGGGTTATAGCTATATCTGCTTTTTAGAAACTTCTTCTGATATTTCATATCACCCCCATAGGGGTAGGCTTTTATCTCTATTAACCGTTTTTGTTGATCATAAAAATATTCTTCTCTTTCTTGTAAACGTATCTGGTTAGTATCAAAAGAGTGGGAAAAAACGTTAATTTCCCTTACCAAGCCCTGGGGGTTGTATTTATAATTAGTTTTGCGAACTAATTCATTATTGCTATAAATAATTACTTTCTCTAATTGACCTCTATTATTTAATTGAAATTCATCTCGCTCAATTGCGGTTAATTGAACCGTGACATTACTATAATATTTTTGTTCGACTAATAATCCTAATTGATTATAATAATAACGTTTTACGGCAAAATCATCTTTTAAAATAGCTTTTAACATTCCAAACTGATTATAAGCATAAGCATCAGAAATAATCGGTTTTTGGTTCACTACATCATAATAAATTTCCTTTTCTACTAAAGCATTCACATAGCGGCTTAAGTCTACTAAGCCATCATTACTATTTGCAATTAAAAATCTTTTTTTCTCTACCAACTGAAAAAACTCTTCCCACTTTTTTTGGTAAGTTATTTTCTTAGTTTTTAAATCAATAATTTTTAATAACTTCCCATTCAAACCGTAACAAAAAATCTGATTATCTTGTTTTTTTAGGCTCATTTTCATATTTGTGGAGCAAGAAGCACCTATAAATAATGAAATAAAAAGAATAAATAGTATCAGTATTTTTAAATTTTCAACTTTCTGCAATTTTTTCATCACTTTTATTTCCAATTTTCATCAAATGATTGACCAAAAGCTTTCTTTCACTATAACATAACACCTACATACATCTCCTTTTTGCAATAACAATAATAACCTAAAATTAATAATTATTTTACTTCATTTATTTTTCAATCATACTCATATAGAACTCCTCCTTTATCACCATCTGGCATACTACTTGGCGTACGCCCCAATTTATCGTAAACCATTTTTGATTCCCAGTTTAAACTCCCGTCTGATTCGTAGCATTTTTCGGAAGTTACTAAACCAGCATCATTATAGCTATATTCAAAAATTGTATTTGTTTTTGCATAATCCTTTTCGTAGTTATAATGAGTATTTTTTATCACTAACCCCTTTGCATTAGTTTTTAGTACTTCTTTATATGATAAATATTTATCCCCAAACATTCCGGTTGAATAAGTA
>JANQHU010000141.1 GCA_028282485.1 Bacillota bacterium | reverse complement strand
AAGTTGTTCTAGATGTTCGGCAAAGTAGGTTTCCAGCTCACTTTGGGTATAGCCACAGAGGCAGTTGTATTCTTTTCTCATAGTTATATCATCTAAATTATTTAACTTCGAAAAGATAGAGACTTTGGAAAACTTAGAGACCCCGGTGATCAAGACAAATTTTATATACTTGTCGATATTTTTGATCACCTCGTAAAAACTAGCCAAAACTTCTTTATTTTCTCCGGCTTTTTGGGTATTTTCGATATAGTCGATGATCGGTTTGTCGTATTCATCAATTAGGATGACTACTTTACCGTACTTATCATTTAACTTTTCCGCTAATTCGTAAAATTTTTCTTTATTACCGATAGCTGCTAAGCTCAAACCATAATCCCCGGCGATTTTATCTAAAAAATAATTCAGGCTATTTATAAAAGTTTCTCGGCCTTCTCCATGAGTAATTATACTAAAATCAATATGGATCACCGGATGCCTCTGCCAGTCAATCTTGTCATAGATCCAGAGGTTTTTAAATAACTCCTGATTACCCGAGAAAATATCTTTAATAGTAGTAATTAAAAGGCTCTTGCCAAAACGCCGGGGGCGGGAGAGGAAGTAATAGGTGGAACTACCAGTTAATAATTGATAAATATATTTTGTTTTATCGACATAAAGATAATTATTTTCAATTAGTTTGCTAAAGGTTTGTATTCCGAGGGGTAGTTTTTTCACAAATATCAGCTCCTAAAATCTATTTAATTGTTTATTATTTTGATCATTAAAGGCTTTTACTAATTATCATTACGTTATTTTTTATATCAACTTTATCAAATGAATTTAATCATTCTGTTTAATTATTAACCTCATTATAGCTGATCATCCCAATAATGACAATAAAATTTTAAAAAGCCACTTTGGGCCAAAATATTACGAGACTTTTTTATTATGATAATTTATTGTTGAAATTCAACCTTTAGTTCAAATTAAAATTTTGAAAAAGGGTTTTGTAAAATAGTATAGAAATAATACCAACGTGTTAAGTTAACAGATGTAATGCTGTAATGATTAATAAAATTTTAGGAGGGAAATAGCGATGGCAATTAGTTTACAAAAAGGGCAAAAAGTTGATTTAACTAAAACTAATCCGGGACTCTCGCAAGTAGTCGTCGGATTGGGATGGGATGTTAATAAATATGATGGTGGCCATGATTTTGACTTGGATGCGGCTGTTTTTATGTTGGGGGAAACTGGCAAGGTAACGGGTGACAGTGATTTTGTTTTTTATAATAATGCCAACCATAGTTCCGGCAGTGTCTCACATTTGGGAGATAATCTCACTGGGGCTGGTGAAGGGGATGACGAGCAGATAAACGTGGATTTAAGCAAGGTCCCCGCTAATATCCAGAAGATTTCCTTTACCGTAACCATTCACGAAGCCGAGCAACGGAAGCAAAACTTTGGTCAAGTCTCTAATGCTTTTATTCGGGTCTTTAAAGAGGGAAGTAATGAAGAATTAATTCGTTATGACCTGGGAGAAGATTTTAGTATTGAGACTGCTGTAGTAGTTGGGGAGCTGTACCGTCACGGCAACGAGTGGAAGTTTAATGCTCTGGGAAGTGGATTCCAAGGCGGTTTATCGGCTTTATGTCAAAATTTTGGCTTGCAAGTATAAACAGATGAACCGGGAGAGAAAAAAGGTGATTTGACAAACGGGAAAACTGATTATGAACGTCTGCGAAATATGACTGAAGAAGAAATTGAAGAAAATGCTAAATCCGATCCGGACGCACCGCCTATTACGGAAGAAGATTTTAAAAGGTTTAAAAGAGTTAATCCTAAAAAGGAGAAAAATGATGAGTAATAAAGTAGTAGTACATCATTTTAAAGGTCAGAAACATTTAGGCAAAACGCATTGGTCGAAAGTATTTAAGCAAATAGGTAATCCAGAAATTGACGAAGAAAATAATAATTATAATAACTAAGTGCGAATAATCCTTTTGAAAAAATTTTTAATAAAAAGGATAATCGTCTTTTTTTTTAAAATAATATAGAATTTTAAATGGAGGTGTTTGCAGGTTGAAATATCAAATTCTTTATCAAGACGCTTTTCCGGCGGTAGAGTTTGAGTTAGAGCAGAAAGAATCCATTAAGGCGGAGTCGGATGCCATGATTAGTATGTCGGCCACCGTTGATGTGGATGGGAGTATGGAAGGCGGGATTTTTCAAGGAATTGGGCGGATGTTAGCCGGGGAAAAGTTTTTCTTTCAGACTTTAACTGCTAGCCGAGGAGACGGTAAAGTCTTGTTAGCACCGGCCATTCCCGGCGGGATTGTTGATGTGGAGTTGGACGGAACCTATAGTCTCTGTGTCCAAAAAGATGGTTTTTTGGCGGGGACAAGCGGGATTGAAGTGAGCAGCCAAATGCAGAATCTATTTCAAGGCTTATTCTCCCGAGAGGGCTTCTTTATTGTAAAAGTAAAAGGGAGGGGCACGGTCTTTCTGAACTCTTTTGGTGCGATTCATGCAGTGAATCTGGCTGCCGGCGAAGAGGCGATTGTTGATAACGGTCATTTGGTAGCCTGGCCGGACTATATGCAGTATTCCATGGAGAAGGCTTCTAAAGGATGGATCTCGAGCTTTACTTCTGGGGAAGCTTTAGTCTGTCGTTTTCGTGGCCCTGGGACAGTCTTGATTCAAACTCGAAATCCTAGGCCTTTTGGTGGTTGGGTGAGACAGTTTATTCCCACGTCTAATTGATAAGGGCTGCTCAAAATAGAAAAGTGGGAATTTTTTAGGTGTTTTAACGTTAATTGTTAATTAGAAAAAATATAATTTTTACGGGAGGGTCAGTGATGTCAGTAAATTTACAAAAAGGGCAACGGGTTGATTTAACCAAAGGAAATGCCGGATTAAGCCAAATTATGGTGGGACTAGGTTGGGATGCCGCCAAACAAGCCGGAGGGAGCGGCTTTTTAGGTAGTATTTTTGGAAAACCCAGTGCTAATATTGATTGTGATGCTTCGGCGATTATGTTGAATGCCGATGGGAAGTTGGTACGCAAAGAAAATTTAATATATTTTGGTAATTTACGGAGTGGTTGCGGCAGTGTGCGCCATTCCGGCGATAATCTTACCGGAGATGGGGACGGGGATGACGAACAGATCGTGATTGATTTACCCAAAATTCCGGCCAATATTGCCAAGGTGGTTTTTGTGGTTAATATTTATGACTGTGTCGCCCGCAAGCAGGATTTTGGAATGATTAATAATGCCTTTATTCGGATTGTGAACTCAGCTAATAATCAAGAATTAATTCGCTATAATCTTAGTGATAATTATGCGGGAAAAACTGCTTTAATAGCCGGCGAAATTTATCGGCATAATAATGAATGGAAGTTTGCCGCAATTGGTGAAGGCAGTAATGATACTTCCTTAAAGCAGCTGGTGCAAAAGTATTGAGGATAATTTAGAATTAGGAGTAGAGGTAAAGATGAGTGTAATTAGTTCCAAAAATTACGAAATCTCCAAAGAGGCGAGCCAGAGTTTTAAAAAATACGGTTCGGATCCTTTAAAAGGTTTGGAAACGAAACAGATCGTCAAAAATCGTAGTAATTATGGTAAAAATGAGATTACTCCCGAAGAAAAAGAGCCTCTCTGGAAGCTCTACCTGGAGAAGTTTCAGGATACCACCATCATTATTTTATGTATCTGTGCCGTAATGTCGGTTTTAATTGGTTTTTATCACGGCGAGTTCCCTTGGGAAGGCATTGGGATCTTTTTTGCCATTGCTTTGGCAACGGGAGTCGGCTTTTGGAGTGAATATAAAGCAGATAAAGCCTTCGAGACCCTTAAAGCTGATAATGAAAATATTAAAGTCAAAGTGATTCGGGAAGGTCGGCTCCAGGTTGTTTCCACCAAAGAATTGGTGGTGGGGGATATTATTGAGCTAGAAAGCGGCGATAAGATCCCGGCTGATGCCATCTTGATTAATGGTATTGATTTATTGGTGGACGAGTCTTTGATGACAGGCGAATCCATGCCGGTGAATAAAGATGTTAATACTGTTAATTTAATAGGCGGAACCGTTGTTGTTACCGGTTCCGGGCGGGCGATTATTGATAAAGTAGGGGATCAGATGCAGATGGGTTCGATCTTGCGCTCCCTTTCGTCCCGCGTAGAAGATGAGACGCCCCTCCAATACAAACTGCGCAAGTTGGCGGAAATGATTAGTGTCGTGGGTACTGCCGCGGCCGTTTTAATCTTTTTTGCCTTGTATAGCTCAGCAGTTGTCTTAGGTCAGTTTGGCAGTGTTGCTCCAGGGTTAAAAGCCGGAACCATTAGCTTTTTGTTTGTGGTAGCCTTAATTACGGGTTTTCTCTTGTTTAAAGGCAATTCCTCTCTCAAAAAATTAGCCGCCATCGGGGGTCCTTTAGTCGCCGCAGTCGGGCTAGGCATCGTGACTTTTGTTTATGTGCAGCCGACGGATATGGTGGGAACCATTAAGGCAATCCTGGATTATTTCATTGTGGCGGTAACCATTATTGTGGTGGCCGTCCCGGAAGGCTTACCCATGGCGGTAACCATCAGCTTGGCCTTAAGTATGCGCAAGATTCGGCAGGATAATAACTTGGTGCGCAAAATGTTAGCCACCGAAACTATTGGTTCGGTGAATACTATTTGTAGTGATAAAACAGGAACCCTTACCAAGAATCAAATGCAGGTACGGGAAGTTCATTTTGACGGTAAGCATTATCCGGAAAAGGAATTTGCGGCTTTAGCCAAGGAGGCTAATTTTGAAATTTTGAAGCTTTCGGTGGCGGCCAACTCTACGGCTAATATCACTGTTAATGAGGCCGGTAAGACAGAAGTGATTGGTAATACCACCGAAGGAGCCTTGTTAACCTGGCTAGAATCTTTAGGGGTTGATTTTCATACGGTGCGGGATCAGATCCCGGTTTACGAGCGCATTTCTTTTAATGCGGAACGGAAGATGATGTCCACAGT
>JANQHU010000132.1 GCA_028282485.1 Bacillota bacterium | reverse complement strand
TTGAAGATCACTTAAATGGTAGTTACGCTTTTTTCGGACACAGTATGGGTAGTTGGCTAATTGTCGAATTAGCTGATAAATTAAAAACCCTGGGCTGCAGGGCCCCCGAACATATTTTTTTTTCGGGAAATCGGGCCCCCCATATTTATCGCGATGAAAAAATTCTACATAAACTTCCTGATGATGAGTTTAAAGAAGAAATTTTGCGCCTAGGGGGAACCCCTCAAGAGCTTTTTGAAAATAGAGATTTACTAGCATATTTTTGTCCCGTTTTACGAGCCGATTATCAAATTGTCGAAAATTATTATTGTAAATACTGTGAGGGTCAGGAGCTGAAGTTAGACTGTGATATCTCAGTGCTCAATGGCCTGAAGGATGATTTGACGGCGCCAGAGCTGGCAGGTTGGCAGGGTTATACCAAATTTCAATGTAATATTCATCATTTTCAAGGAGGGCATTTTTTTATCAATGAACAAGTTGGTGAAGTTACCCAATTAATAAATGATATTTTGGTGGAAAGGAATGAAGCTTAAATGGTTATTATTTATTATTATAATAATTTATACAGTCTTCAAATAGAAGATGATATAAGGAGGGTTAGTTTAAAATGAAAGGTAATTTGGAGCTGGTTGAGAAGGCAATCTTAGCGTACGAAGAAATGGGTTATTGGGAACCATTGACTCTGGGACAACAATTAAGTTTGTGGGCGAAAAAATATCAAGATCGAGTAGCCCTGGTGGCCGGCGCAGAGCAACTTACATATAGTCAACTTGACCAACAGGCAGATGAGATGGCGGCTGGTTTTCTAGGTCTCGGACTACAAAAAGGTGATCATGTAGTTGTTCAGCTACCAAACCGTAATTCTTTTGTAATAGTCTGCTTTGCGCTATTTCGCCTGGGATTGGTGCCCATTCTGACCTTACCGGCCCATCGCGAGAGTGAACTGGAGGGGATTTTTAGCTTAGCCAAACCTGTGGCTTATATTATTCCGGATACATTTTTGGGGTTTGATTATCCAAAAATGGCAAAACAATTACTACAGAAACACCCGGAAGTTAAACACTTGATTATAGATGGTCCCAACCATAGTGGCCTGAATCTGGCGGATATGGCCCTGCCGCCGGTAGCAATGGAGTCACCTTCATCCCGAGATACCGCTCTTTTGTTATTATCGGGAGGGACTACGGCGATCCCCAAACTGATTCCCCGTACTCATGCTGATTACGCTTATAATGCCAAAGCGGCGGCCGCCCGTTGTGGGCTGAATCAGGAGAGTACTTATCTGGCAGTCTTACCAATTGCCCATAACTTTCCCCTTTGTTGTCCCGGGGTTTTGGGAACTCTCTCTGTGGGGGGTAAGATTGTCCTGGCGCCAACAGCAAGTTGCGACGAAGCCTTTCCGTTGATTGAAAAAGAGAAAGTAACAATTACAGCGCTGGTGCCCGCTATGGTCAATCTTTGGTTGGAGGTTTTGGAATGGGATACCGAAGGGGATATTTCTAGCCTGGAATTGGTCCAGGTAGGTGGTGCGGTACTCGACGTAAATCTAGCTAAACGGATCATGCCCGAAATGAAATGCAAACTGCAACAAGTCTTTGGAACGGCAGAAGGGATTATTTGTATGACAAAAATTGATGATCCGGATCAGATCATTCATAGTTGCCAAGGCCGTCCCATTTCTGAGGGAGACGAACTGAAAATAGTTGACCAGGACGGAAGAGTTGTTGCAGATGGCCAATACGGAGAGTTGCTGGCCCGTGGTCCTTATACAATAAGAAATTACTATAAGGCGCCGCAAGCAAATGCTGAGAGTTTTACTCCCGATGGCTTCTATCGCACTGGAGACAAAGCCCGGTTTACCCCGGAGGGTAATCTGCAAATTGGCGGACGAGTTAAAGAACAGATTAACCGAGCGGGAGAAAAGATAATGCCTGCTGAGGTAGAAGCTTACTTGTGCCTGCACCAAGATATTAAAGAGGCGGCCTTGATCGGTCTTCCGGATAAAGATCTGGGGCAGAGAAGTTGTGCCTATTTATTAACTGAAAATAAGAAGCTTACTCTGTCTCAGATGCATGATTTCTTAAAGGAACGGGGCGTAGCCCAATATAAAAGGCCGGATCAAATTGAATTCGTAACTAGTTGGCCCCTGACCAGTGTCGGTAAAGTTGATAAGAATGAACTCCAAAGAAGGGCTTTAGAACTTAACGAGCAAGCAAAAAATAACAGAAAAAGTTACCTGGAAGAACAAATTAATTTTGAGGGTGAAGCCTATTGGACGGCCGCTAAAATTGCCGAATCAGGTATTTTCTCCAACTATCTCCTTTATGAAAATAAGGATGAAGTATCTTTGGGACTGGGTATTTATGCTTTGTTATCGGTGGATACTGATTATACAACCCTAAAAATCAATGATGAAACCCTCTATTTTGCTAACGGGGATTTAAGTGAATCGATTGGTAAAGCTTTTGCCGAAGTGCCGCTGGATAACTGGCGTGCTTACGGCAACGCTAATTTTGGTCTGTCACGTTATAATTATAATTTACCTTTATGGTCTGAAGATAAGTGCCTCTTAAAACTATTTATTCCGGAAGTGGAAGTTCGATTTACTAAAAATAATATTCTTTTAAGAGTACTGTCAAAAGAAAAGTTTACAGAAATAAGTGACATAATTAAAAAGATTTTAAGAATCGAGCAGAATGAACATAGTGAAAATAGCTTGAAACAAAGAGTGAGAGAGGAAAAACTCTCTGTTCCCCAAGTGAATACCCATGATTCGGAAAACTATCAAAAAATCGTGGCTGCAGCAATTAAAGAAATTAAAGAGAGAAAATATCAAAAAGTGATTTTATCTCGCAAAATCCCTCTTAATTGTAAATTGGATATGATTGCTAGTTATCTGGCGGGGCGAAGGGTTAATTCCCCGGCCAGATCATTTCTCTTTAGGCTGGGTGGTTTAAATGCCCTTGGCTTTAGCCCGGAGACGGTTGTGGAAGTTGATGCTCTGGGTACAGTGAGTACTTTTCCCCTTGCCGGTACCCGTTCCTGTGGCGGGGATGAACAAGAGAAGCAACAGCTCAAAGAGGAATTGCTAAATGATCCCAAAGAGATTGCCGAGCATGCTATTTCAGTAAAATTAGCCTATGAAGAAATGAAGAGAATTTGTGATGCCAAAACTATTATGGTCAATGATTATATGACAGTGGTTAATCGTGGAACGGTCCAGCATTTGGCTTCTCGTTTAAAAGGCAGGTTAAAAGCGGGTTGTAATTCCTGGCACGCCTTTAATGCTCTTTTTCCGGCAGTTACGGCTTCGGGAATTCCCAAAAAAGAGTCCATTGATGCTATCGGAAGATTAGAGCCTAATCCCCGCAATCTTTATAGTGGTTGCGTAATGACGGTGGACAGCGACGGAGCGCTAGATGCGGCTCTGGTGTTAAGAAGTATTTATCAGAATAAGAAGATGGCCTGGCTTCATGCCGGAGCTGGTATAGTCGAGCTATCCAAACCTGGTCGTGAATTGGAAGAAACTTGTGAAAAACTAAGTAGTTTTTCCGAACAGCTGGTCTGTGCTAAACAAAATACAGGAGCCTAAAGCAGGGTTTGGGAAGAACCGGGAAAGGAGTTTGGGATGAAAAATCAAACAAGGGGCGCAGTTTTAGAGAAGAAATCCTCATTGAGCTATGCAGCTATGCGAAAGCAGATTATGGAGATACTGGCAACCCCGGTAGAATTTACGGACGACCAGAATCTAATTGAATTGGGTTTGAATTCTTTACAGATGATGCGGATGGTGAGTAAGTGGCGGAAATCAGGCGCAAAAGTCACTTTTGCCGAGCTGATAGCTAACCCGTGCTTAGGCGAGTGGTGGTCTTTACTAGAAAAGAACGCCGCCGTAGCTAGCGCGTCTCCTGCTCCGGATCAAAAAGAAGCCCTTCCGGCAGCTGAGGAAAAAGGAGAGACCGTATTTTCCCTTACCGATGTCCAGTATGCCTACTGGGTGGGGCGGCGTGACGAGCAGACTTTGGGCGGAATAGGTTGTCATGCTTATTTGGAGCTGGATGGCCACCGGGTTTTGCCCCAACGGTTAGAGTCAGCCTGGCAAAAATTATTAAGCTATCATGCCATGTTGCGAGCACGATTTTTGGAAAGTGGCCACCAAGAGATAATGGCAGAGCCTTACCAGCAAAGCATTGTGGTTCATGATTTGCGTCTTTTGGACGCAAACGAAACGAAGCAACAATTACAGGAAATTCGGGAACGGTTATCCCACCGGCGCTTAAGGGTGGAAGAGGGGGAAGTCGCGGGGCTTGAATTGAGTTTACTACCAGGCGGTGATGCCCGGATACATTTCGATATTGATTTACTAGTGGCTGATGTCCAAAGCCTTCATATTATTTTACGAGATCTGGCGGCCGCGTATGCCAGAGATTGCGATCCGGCGACACCCCGAAATTGGAGTTTTACCCAGTATTTAAAGAAAGAAGAGCAACGCAGATCTTGTGAAAGAGAAACAGCGGGTCGCTATTGGCAAGAACGGTTATTAACTTTGCCCACCGCT
>JANQHU010000124.1 GCA_028282485.1 Bacillota bacterium | reverse complement strand
GAGATTTTAACGGATCCTTCTTATAGTGGTGAGATTGTCACCATGACCTATCCTCTAATTGGCAATTACGGGGTGAATCCGGATGATTACGAGTCACTGCGGCCTTTTGTCCGGGGATTTATTGTCAGAGAAGCCTGCCCCTACCCTAGTAACTGGCGTTCGGAGAATACTTTAGATAGTTTTTTGAAACATTTTCAGATAATTGGGCTGGCAGGGATTGATACCCGAGCTTTAACGAAGCGGTTGCGTTCCCAAGGAACTATGCGGGGGATGATTACGACGCTGGCGGAACCTGATGAAGTAGTCTTAGCAAAAGTAAAAAATCTTCCGGAGATTTCCGGCCAAAATTTTGTGAAGCTGGCTTCGACGGAAAAGACTTATACTGTGGGAACTGGGCCCAAGCACGTGGTCTTGGTTGATTACGGTGCCAAGTGGAATATCGTTCGTTCCCTGGTGAACCATGGGTGTAAAGTCACGGTAGTCCCTTGTGATACAACTAGTGAAGAGATTTTAAAGTTAAATCCCCAGGGAATTATGTTATCCAACGGGCCTGGAGATCCGAAAGATGTGGGTTATGCCATTCAAACAGTGCAAGAGTTAATTGGCAAACTGCCTATTTTCGGCATCTGTTTGGGGCACCAGATTATGGCTTTGGCTTTAGGTGGCGACACTTATAAGTTGAAATTCGGCCACCGGGGAGGGAACCACCCGGTCAAAGATCTGCGTACCGGAAAGGTGCATATTACCTCTCAAAATCATGGTTTTGCCGTTTGTAATAACTCTTTAAATCCGGAAGAGTTAATGATTTCCCATTGGAATGTGAATGATGACACCGTTGAAGGGATTCGCCATAAATGGTTACCCCTTTTCTCGGTCCAGTATCATCCGGAAGCCACTCCCGGGCCGCGGGATTCCGACTATTTATTTCGAGAGTTTGTGAGTTATATGTAATTTTTGCTGTATTAGAGTTTTAATTTTGATAAATATTTTAAAGCAGGTGAAGAGATGCCTTTAGATCGTTCGTTGAAAAAAGTATTAGTAATTGGTTCGGGCCCGATTATCATCGGGCAGGCCGCAGAGTTTGATTACGCCGGGACCCAAGCTTGCCGCTCCCTGCGGGAAGAAGGCTTGGAAGTAGTTTTGGTTAATTCTAATCCGGCCACCATTATGACTGACGCCAACATGGCCGATCGGGTTTACATCGAGCCTTTGACGGTAGATTCTTTAAAAAGGATTATTGCCAAAGAGCGTCCTGATGGACTCTTGCCCACTCTGGGCGGCCAAGTGGGGCTGAATCTAGCGGTGAAACTCTACGAAGCCGGAGTTTTAGATGATTTTAAAGTAAAGCTTTTAGGGACTCCTTTGGAAGGAATTAAAAAGGCTGAGGATCGGCAGCTTTTTAAAGAAACGATGATCGCTATCGGCGAACCAGTTCCCGAAAGTGCCATTGTGGAAAAATTAGATGAAGCCTTAGTTTTTGCAGAGCGCGTCGGTTATCCCCTCATTATTCGGCCGGCTTATACCATGGGTGGAACCGGCGGAGGCATTGCTTATGACCAAAATGATTTACAGGAGATTGTGGTGCGGGGGTTAACCTTAAGCCCGATTAGCCAGGTCTTACTAGAACAGTCGGTAGCTGGTTTTAAAGAAGTGGAGTACGAAGTAATGCGGGACGGTAATGATAATTGTATTACCGTTTGTAATATGGAAAATATTGACCCGGTGGGAATTCATACCGGAGATAGCATTGTGGTTGCTCCTAGCCAGACCTTAAGTGACAAGGAATATCAGATGCTGCGTTCCTCAGCTCTGAAAATTATTCGGTCTTTAGGTATTGAAGGGGGTTGTAATGTCCAGTACGCCCTTGATCCCCACAGTTTTCGTTATTACGTAATTGAGGTGAATCCCCGGGTAAGCCGTTCTAGTGCCCTGGCCTCGAAAGCAACTGGTTATCCCATTGCCAAAGTAGCCTCCAAGATTGCCATTGGGATGCATTTAGATGAGATTAAGAATTCGGTTACCGGGAAGACTTATGCTTCTTTTGAACCAGCTTTAGACTATGTGGTAGTCAAGATCCCCCGTTGGCCTTTTGATAAGTTTAATTTAGCGGATCGTAAGCTGGGTACCCAAATGAAAGCCACCGGCGAAGTAATGGCTATTGACCGTTCCCTGGAAGGCGCCTTACAAAAAGCGATTCGTTCTTTGGAGATTGGGCTTTCTGGTTTTTTAATTCCGGAAGTGGCAGCCATGAGCAATGCCGAATTAGAAAAGGCCATTGTGGGGGCAGATGACCGCCGGATCTTTTTCTTAACGGAGTGTTTACGGCGCGGCTATACAATTGAGGATTTAAATCAGCGGACTAAAGTAGATTTCTTTTTCCTACAAAAATTAGCAAAGATGGTGGCTGTGGAAGTTGAGTTAAAGGAGAAAGGTTATCAGGAGATCGCTCTCTTAAAAAAAGCGAAAGAAATGGGGTTTGCCGATCAGGAGATTGGGAAGCTTACCGGAGCTCCCGAAGAAGAGATTCGAACGTTACGTTACCAACACGGAATTCGCCCCATTTATAAAATGGTGGATACCTGTGCGGCGGAGTTTGAAGCCCGAACGCCATACTTTTATTCCAGTTATGACCAAGAAAATGAGGCCATCCCCACTACCAGGCGAAAAATTGTGGTGCTGGGTTCGGGGCCGATTCGGATTGGGCAAGGAGTAGAGTTTGACTATTGTAGTGTCCATTCGGTTTTTGCTTTGAAAGAAGCCGGCATCGAAGCAATTATTATCAATAATAATCCGGAAACTGTTAGTACCGATTTTGATACTGGGGATCGGTTGTACTTTGAGCCTTTAACTGTGGAAGATGTTTTGCATATTTTGGATTTAGAACAGCCAGAAGGCGTAATAGTCCAGTTCGGGGGGCAAACAGCCATTAATTTAGCAGCAAAACTGGAAAAGGCCGGGGTTCGAGTTCTGGGAACTTCGGTGGAATCCATTGATTTAGCCGAAGACCGAAAACGTTTTGATAAGTTACTCCTCGATTTAAAGATCCCCAAGCCAGCAGGACGAACCGTGACTTCGGTGGCAGAAGCCTTAGCAGTCGCCCAAGAAATTGGGTTCCCTTCCCTGGTACGTCCTTCTTATGTCTTGGGGGGCCGAGCCATGGAGATTGTTTATAACGAAACGGAATTGCGGAATTATTTGACCTCGGCCGTGGATGCTTCCCCGGAACACCCGGTCTTAATTGACCGCTATATTAGTGGCCGGGAATGTGAAGTTGATGCGATCTGCGATGGGGAGAATATTTTGATTCCGGGAATTATGGAGCATTTAGAACGGGCCGGAGTCCATTCTGGCGACTCGGTGGCCATTTACCCCCATCAGCATCTGACTCTGTTGGAGCAAGAAAAAGTCTTGCAGTATACTTTGAAATTTGCGCAAGCCTTAAAAGTAGTCGGCTTGATTAATATTCAGTATGTGATTGACCAGAACGAGGTTTATTGTATTGAAGTAAATCCCCGCTCCAGCCGTACCGTTCCTTTCATGAGCAAAATTACTGGAATTCCCATGGTTCAAGTGGCTACCAAAGCCATTTTAGGGCAGACTATCCACGAGCAGGGTTATGCCGGGGGCATGTGGCCGGAAACTAAATTAGTGGCGGTAAAAGCGCCCGTCTTCTCTTTTGCCAAACTGACCCAAGTAGATATCTCCCTGGGGCCGGAAATGAAGTCCACCGGAGAAGTAATGGGAGTTGATGTAACATATGCCGGAGCCCTCTATAAAGCCTTCCTGGCGGCTGGTTATAACTTACCCCGAGGCGGAACCATTCTGGCTACTTTAGCCGACCGGGATAAGGCAGAGGCTTTACCGCTATTAAAGAAGCTGTCGGAACAAGGGTTTAAAATTATTGCCACCATGGGTACGGCGGCCTTTTTGCGGGTTAATGGCATAGCAGTCACCAAGTTGAATAAATTAGATGAAGGCTCCCCGACCATTATCGACAAGATCCGGGATGGTGAGGTGCAGCTCTTAATAAATACCATTACCCGGGGTAAAGAGAAAGAACGAGATGGTTTTAAAATCCGGCGGGCTTCGGTGGAACATAATATTCCTTGCTTAACTTCTTTGGATACGGTGAAGGCTTTCTTACAAATGCTCATTGCCTTAGAAGAGGGTCGTGAAGTCAGCTTAGCCCTTCCTATTCAAGACTTTAGTACGATTCGTCTCGAGCATCAAGTTTAAGTATAATTTAAGGAAGGAAATTGACAAAGAAAATGGTGCAAACAGAAGCGGTAATGCTTGAGAATCAATTGTTAGCCCCTGGCTACCATTTAATTAGGGTGGCGGCTCCCGCCATAGCCAGGGCCGCCCAACCGGGGCAGTTTTTACAGGTACGGCGGAGTTTACTAACTGAAGATCCTTTATTATCAAGGCCGATTAGTATTTATCGGGTGGACCAAGCCCGGGGAGAAGTAAGTCTTATTTTTCGGATCGTGGGCCGGGGGACGGAACTTTTGGCTCAAGCAACAGTTGGGGATACACTGGGATTATTAGGCCCGGCTGGTACGGCTTTTGCTAAGGGGGAAACAGCCCAACGCGTAGCTTTAATTGCTGGTGGAATTGGCATGCCGCCCCTCTATTTTTTTGCCCACCGACTAAAAGAAGCAGCACCCCAAAAAGATCTAACTCTTTTCTACGGGGCGGCTGGTGCGACAGATTTATTAGAGTTAACAGCCTGGCAAGCTTTACAGGTTCCCGTTTATACGGCCACCATGGATGGGAGTAAAGGAGCCCAGGGCCTGGTAACGGATTTGTTTATGACAGAACATCAAGGGGGGCGACAACCTTTCGATTATTTAGTTGCCTGTGGTCCGGAACCAATGTTAAAAGCGGTGGCTGATTTAGGTAAGTCGTTGGGCATTCCTGGGCAAGTTTCCTTAGAAGCTCACATGGCTTGCGGTGTCGGAGCCTGTTTAGGCTGTGTCTGTCAGACGAAACAAGGTTATCAGCGCGTCTGCGTAGAAGGTCCGGTTTTTAATTTGGGGGAGGTGACTTTTTAAATGGGAGAACCCCGCATGGCCGTTAATTTAGCTGGGTTAAAGTTGTCAAACCCTTTGTTACCAGCTTCCGGCACTTATGGTTATGGTAAAGAGTATTTGCCTTTTTGCGGCCCAGAAGTTTGGGGCGCGGTAGTTACCAAGGGGGTTTCCCTAGAGCGGTGGCCGGGAAATCCGCCGCCACGCATTTACGAGACTCCGGCGGGTATGTTAAATGCTATTGGTTTGCAAAATCCCGGGGTCCAACATTTCATGGAGGAGGCTTTGCCCTTTTTGCGGCAGTACCAGACTCCCGTGATTGTAAATATCGTCGGAAAAACTATTGAGGAATACGCGGCAGTTGCCGAAATCTTAAGTGAACGGTCGGAAGTAAAGGCTTTTGAGCTTAATATATCGTGCCCTAATGTTAAAGAAGGCGGAATTGCTTTCGGGACTTGCCCGGAGTCGGCCGCTGCGGTGACCAAAGCCGTACGGCAGGTTACTAACTTACCGTTAATTGTCAAATTATCCCCGAATGTAACCGATATTGTGGCGATTGCCCGCAGTGTCGAAGCGGCGGGAGCCGACGGTTTGAGCCTGATTAATACCCTTTTAGGCATGGCCATTGATGTCAAAAAGAGGCAACCAGTCCTGGCCAATACTATGGGAGGCTTATCCGGTCCGGCAATTAAACCTGTTGCTTTAAGGATGGTCTGGCAAGTAGCCCAGGCAGTTCAAATCCCGATTATTGGTATGGGAGGCATCACTAGTACTCAAGCCGCCCTGGAATTCATCATGGCCGGAGCGACTGCCGTAGCTATCGGAACCGGACTTTTTAAGGATCCCAGGCTACCGACGAAAATTATAGCAGGAATCAAAGGGTTTCTTGTCGAAGAAGGATTTCAGGATATAAATGAGATTCGAGGTATTACCTGGCGATAAAAGCAATAATTGCAAGGATGAGTTTTTTATTTCACTCTAAGGAGGAAAAGCTAGTGCTTGAACAAAAGGAAATCTTAGAAATTTTTCGGGAAACTAAAGTAATTCGAGAAGGTCATTTTCGTTTGACTTCCGGGCGCCATAGCAGGGTAGTAATGCAGTGTGCCCAAGTCTTACAGTACCCTAAGTTTACCGAGCGGCTTTGTGAAGATTTAGCCCGGCGTTTTAAAGGATTAGAGCTCCACGCGGTAATTGCTCCGGCCATCGGGGGAATTATTGTGGCTTACGAAGTAGCTAAAATTTTAGGAATTCGAGCACTATTTACGGAGCGGGAAGATGGTAAAATGACTCTCAAAAGAGGTTTTATTTTAGAAGAAGATGAAAACGTCCTCGTCGTTGAAGATGTGATTAAAACCGGGGGATCGGTTTTCGAAGTAATGGATGTGGTCCGCGAGCATGGTGCTAATGTATGTGGCGTTGGAATTTTAGTAGATCGTAGTGGGGGTAAGGTCCATTTTGGAGCTAAAAAAGAAGCCCTCTACACCACCGAAGTGGAAACCTGGGAACCGGAACATTGCCCTCTTTGTCATGAGGAGGTTCCCTTTAGTACAAGAAGATAAAGGAGATGACAATTAGTGATGGTTGGAATTATTATGGGGAGTGACTCAGATTTACCAGTAATGAAAGCAGCGGCGATGATTTTAGAAGAATTAGGTGTGCAATACGAGATTACCGTGATCTCAGCCCATCGTTCGCCTCAGAAAGCAATGGAATATGCTACTTCAGCCGCCAAGCGAGGTCTCAAAGTGATTATTGCCGGGGCCGGCGGGGCAGCGCATTTGCCGGGAGTTTTGGCCGCCTTCACCCCATTGCCGGTGATCGGGGTCCCAATTAAGACACCTACTTTAAGCGGGGTTGATTCTCTTTACTCTATCGTTCAAATGCCTAGTGGCATTCCGGTGGCGACGGTGAGTATTGATGGGGCCAAAAATGCTGGTATTTTAGCGGCCCAAATCTTAGGAGCCGGAGATCCCCAGGTTCGGGAAACGGTTGTGAGTTATAAACAAAGACTCTCGGCAGAAGTAAATAAAAAAGGAGAATTACTACAAGAGATTGGTTACCAAGCCTATTTAGAACAAAAGAAATAAGAGATACGACTTCAAATCATCCTAAAAAGATATTATTTTTGCCCATGACCACTTATTGAGAAAAGACATAGTATATATTACCGAAGAGAAAAAAGTCTTTTCGGAAAACTGTTTAGGGAAGGGTTGATAATTAATGTCTGAGATCAAAGATTGTGGTGGTTACGGTGGTTTTGGTGGCAATAACTGTTCCTGTTTATTATTACTTATCGTTATAATTTGTTGCTGCTGTGGTGGCTTTTAAGTATAGCTTATAGTGATCTACACGCCCGAAGAGTTTCTAACTTTTCGGGTTTGCTTTTTTATCTGTGGTTTATTGGTATAAATTTAAAAAAAGAATTTAAAATGATATTTTAGCCTAATACAATTTCCGGGTACGCAACATACTATATAGTATCTTAAAAAACTAAATAGTTTTTAAGAAATCATAAAACTGAAAGGATGAAATTTCAATGTCAGAAATTAAAGATTGTGGTGGCGGATATCGCAATAATTGCTCTTGTTTATTATTATTAGTTGTAATCATCGTTTGCTGTTGCTGTAACGGTTTTTAATTATATTTGATGATAAAAAGCATACCGGGGTACCAGCTCCGCGTATGCTTTTTTAAAGATTTATATAACTATCACTGGTCTAGAAAGATACTTCAGCCTATTGCAGTTTAACTTGGCTAGACATAAAATGTAGTAACTTGAAAAGCTAAAAAAGTTTTTCAAGCAAATTATCCAAAAAAAGAAGGGAATGATAAGCATGTTTAATTTGAAAGATTGTGGTTGTGGCGATGGTTATAATGGTGGCAACTGTTCCTGTTTATTATTACTTATCGTAATTATCTGTTGTTGCTGTGGCGGATTTTAGTTATCATTGATAATAAAGATACCCGGAGGATTTACCCGTCTTCCGGGTGTTTTTTGTAATGATTATGAATTTTGCCTGATTTAAAAAGTGCTTTAAAAAGATATTTTGGCCTATTACAATTTTAATTCAGCTCACATATTATATTATATATTAAAAAGCGCAGAAGCTTTTTAAATAATCATAGGAAATAGAAAGGAATGATCAGGATGTTTAATTTGAAAGATTGTGGTTGTGGCGATAATAATGGTTGTGGTTGCTTATTGTTATTATTAGTAGTTATCATCTGTTGCTGCGGTTGCTGCTAATTAAAGTGCCGGGAGCATAACTACATTTAAATAAATAAAAGCATATCATATATTATCGAAAAATAAGATGGTTTTCGAGAGACAAATAAACTAAGAAGGGATGTGTTTTTTAATGTTTGGATTAAAAGATTGTGGTGGTTATGGAGATAATAATTGTTGTTGCTTGTTACTCATAATTATCCTTATCTGCTGCTGCTGTGGTGGATTTTAATAAAAAAATACCTGATAGATTTTGTTAAGCCTTATCTTGTTCTTTAAGCAAGAAAGCCCGGAGCGCAGTTTTACTCCGGGTCATTTAGTTGTTGGTCTAAAAAAAGGGTACCCCGCTTAATGATCTCCGCAAGAGTGGTCGTATTTAAAAAGTTATTAATAAGTTGATTTAAATCCTGCCAAAAAGGACGGACAATACATATTTCCTTCCGTTCGCAGCGATTGGCCGGAGATTCGGAAACACAATAAGCCGGGGTAATTGGCCCTTCGAGAGCCCTTAAAACGTCACCGGCCGTAATTTGCTCCGGTTCTTTACCTAAGAGATAACCACCCTGAGCACCCCGCGTAGAGATGATTAAGCCAGCTTTACGCAAACTGGTAAAGACCTGTTCCAGATAGGATTCGGAAATCTCTTGGCGTTTGGCAATAACCCGTAAAGGAAGAGGACCGGAATTAGAATTAATGGCAATATCAATAATCGCACGTAATCCGTAGCGGCCTCGCGTGGAAAGCGGCAAAATTAAGGCTCCTTTCAAATAATTAATTTACCGGAATGCTTAATTTTTTTAAAAGTTATTAAGTATTTTGGGTCAGTTGAAACTCAAAGTTTTTGCCAAAAGCTGTAGCCAAGGAGGCTTGTTGATTCTTGAGTCCCCAAATTTCTAATTGACAATCAGCAGAAGCAGTTAATTTGAGCAAAATTTTATCGGCTGCAACTAAAGATAATTGGGCTTTTTCAATAATTCCTTGATGGCTGCGGTCTAGAGTCTCCCCGATCCTTAAGAGAGTGCTTAAAAAGAAGACCGCTTGTTGACTGGCTCGATTTAAAGAAGCATAGGGCAAATGTTTTTTACGGGGGTAGGCTTTCCGATGATAAAGAGCGAGACAAGCCATCATATCGATCTCTGTTTGGTTAAATCCTAATAAATCGGCATTACAAATTAAATAATGACTATGAATATGATGATCGGAATAAGTTAAAAAAGCCCCAATATCATGCAAAAGAGCAGCGTATTTTAATAATTCTTTATCAAAATCATTAAAGTGATGCAGGCCACTTGCTTTGGCAGTCTCAAAGAGTTCGCCACAGATTTTTTTAACCTGCTGGGCATGATTTTCATCGAACCCGCAAGCTCTGCCTAACTGGATAATTCTTTTTTCCCGAAAAGAAATTCTTTCGGAAAACTGCTCGTTACTAGTTCGGTTCAAATAATCAATTAATAAGCCGTCCCGCAGGCTCCGTTCACTAACTTGGAGCCTAGAAATTTTTAATTCTTGCATTAGAGTATCAATGATGGCGGCGCCGCAAATGATGATATCGGCTCGTTCCGGGTTTATACCAGGAACTTGCCGCCTTTCTGCCAGTGATAAAGAGCATAGCAGGTCAATGGTTTTTTTTAGATCGCTATATTCTAAAAAATCTTCTTTCTGAATTTTTCTTTTATAGAGGGTTCGATAGGTAATGTTCGCTAAATTTTCGATAGTTCCCGAACTACCAAAAGCCAGTTCCCGGGGAAATTCTTTAATCTTTTGAATCGAACGAATGGCATGATGCTTCACATAATTTTGAATTAGTTGATAGCTTTCCGAGGAAATAGAACCAGTTTTGTTTTTTAAGAAGATAGTAGTTAAGCGAATGGCCCCTAATTTTACAGAATCTAAGTAATGGTAGTGAGTGCCGTTACCGACGATTAACTCGGTACTACCACCGCC
>JANQHU010000078.1 GCA_028282485.1 Bacillota bacterium | reverse complement strand
AGAGTAAAAGCGATAAATAAGCCACGCAAAGGACAATGAAATGTTATCTTTTAAAAAAATAACCTTAATTTTCAGAAAATATAATTTAGCAGAGATTATGAAACTGCTGTTAAGGAAACTTTTAACCACTAAATTTGTTAAAAGTTTAAAAGTTTACGGGGGTTTTTATCAGGTGAATCAGGAGCGCTTTGCGAAATTTGAGCCTTCCGGTAGTTTTTTTTTGTTTGCTCGGAACGGGAAAATTATTTAAAAGTAATTAAAGAGCATAACTTGGCTGAGCAAATTAAAGAAGCTGCCGATATAATTAAGGAACACTACTTTAATTTACTGGGGAGTGGTGTGATGTTTCTCGGAGCTGAGATTAACTGGCACCGAGACTTGAAGACGGGGTTTGTTTGGCCACTGGCAGTCTACCCCCAAGTCCGGATTATTGATTTAACAAATGAGGCGGATGTCAAAGTTCCTTGGGAGTTGTCGAGATTTCAACACTTAGCGGTTTTGGGACAGGCATACTGGTTGACAGGGAAACGTAAATATGTCGCGGCATTTGTCCGCCAAATTGAGGATTGGTTGCTTAGTAATCCCGTTGGTTATGGAGTTAACTGGACCTGCGCCATGGAGGTTGCAATTCGGACGGTTAATTGGATCATCGCTTACTATTATTTTGCAGAGAGCCCGGTTGTTTCCAAAGATTTTTTTCAAAAATTTTTTCAGCATTTATATCAAAGTGGCCGTTTTATCGCTAATAATCTGGAAGTCAATGCCTTAGGTCATGGCAATAATCACTATCTGGCTAACCTGGCCGGCCTCATTTGGTTAGGCATCTTTTTTAAAGATTTTAGCCGGGAGTCCCGCCAGTGGTTAAGGATAGGACTAAGCGGCTTCATTGGGGAAATGGAGCAACAAGTCTATGCAGAAGGAACCAGTTTTGAGGCTTCCCTCGCTTATCACCGTTTAGCAACAGAAATCTTTTTAAGTACCACCATCTTAGCCGAAAAGAATGGTCTCCAATTTCCGAAATGGTATCGAGAACGCTTGGAAAAAATGTGCGAATTCATTTTATTTTATACCAAACCAGGTGGATTAGCACCCCAAATTGGTGATGATGATAACGGGCGTTTTCATATCTTCTCCGGTTATGGCGGGAGGGATCAGCGGGATCATCGGCACTTATTGGCAGTTGCTGGCCAATATTTTGGCCGGGGGGATTTTACTAGGGCCGCTGGTGGGGAGATTGGAGACGCCGTTTGGTTATGTGGTGGAGGAGAATTTAGGAAAGAAGCTGTTAACTCAGGAGCTTCATCTTTGCTAGTAAAAGCTTATCCGCAAATGGGTTATTATTTGATTCGGGATGACCGGGTCTTTTTCTTCATTCGCGGTGGCACTCTTGGGCAACATGGTCAAGGCGGCCATAGTCATAATGATCAATTGAGTTTTGAGTTGCAGATTGATGGTCAGGATCTTTTTATTGATCCCGGCACTTATACTTATACCGCCAGTGCTAGGGAGCGGAACCTTTTTCGCAGTACTGCTATGCATAATACTTTGGGAATTATGGCAACGGAGCAGAATGATTTTCTGGCCGCAGATTTGTTTACGGTTGCCGAATTAACTCATACTCAGGTCCAGCAGTTTGTTTTTCAAGGAGAAAAGATTATCTTTCAAGGGAGACATGCAGGATTTTTAAAGAAGCACGGTGCTTGGTGTTACCGTAAAATTACTTATGATCTCCGCGAGAAAAAGATTTTAATTTTTGATTGGTTAGAGCCGCACCTTGTGGCCACGGCTAATCTTATTTTGGCGCCGCATCTGGCAATTTGCCAGCTAAGTGAGCATACTTTACAGCTAAGTGAGCATATTCTTTTGCGAACCAATTATCCCATAGTTCTGAATCAAGTCTGGCAATCAAGTAGTTACGGGGTGAAAAGGCAGACTAACCGTTTGCAAATTCAGGGAATTACCCCTTTAATCATGGAAATAGAATTTGGAGGTACATGTAGTGCAACGAATTATTCGATCCCAGATTAACCGCTTGCGTAATCTGATACCGGAAAAATTACATTTTCCCGGGAGCTATTTTTATATGAAAAATTTAATTAAAAAAAAGCAACAGCAGCTGTCGGTGCAAAGAGAACTGGATGAAGCTTTAGCTGCCGTTTTAAAGACTGCCCTAGGCAAGGTACCTTATTATCGTGAGCTAGGATTGGGGATAAAAGCAGAAGAAGTTACTCGGGATAATGCGCAAGCTGTTTTTCGAAAATTTCCGTTTATTGATAAAAAAGTTGTTTCTGGTAATGAAGAGGCTTTTTTATCGGAAGATTTTCAGAAGAAAGACTTACGATTTTTGACTACAGGGGGGACTACGGGTTATGGTCTCAAACTCTGGACTAATCGCAGTAATCTTTATGTAGACCGGGCCTTTATTGATTATCGGTGGGGCCAGGTCGGTTTTCAAAGAAATTCTAAGTTAGTACGAATCGGTTGCGATGGGATTCGTGGGGCTAATGAATCTCCTTTTTCAAATGATGGTTATAAACTTTTAATTTCCCCATATCATTTAAACGAAGACTGGTTTCCGGTCATTATCAAAGAGCTGTTGGCTTTTGGAGTAGAGTTTATCCATGCTTATCCTTCTTCCCTGGAATTGTTATTAAATTATTTGCAAGAGAAGCAAGTAGTCTTACCCGGGTTAAAAGCTATTTTTTTGGGTTCCGAGCGGGTCTCTTTACGGATATTAGATTTAATTCGCGCTGCTTTTGGTGAGATTCCGGTAGTGATCAATTACGGTTTAACCGAGCGTACCAATATGGCTTGGGGGATTCGGACCGGGCCGCGGATTAGTTATCAGTGTGAAGAATTATACGGAATTACCGAAAACTATTTCAATAATGATGGTTTTGGTGAGATTGTGGGAACTTCTTACTGGAATCAGGTCATGCCCTTAATTAGGTATCGGACACAGGATTATGGTAAAGTAGAAAATGGTTTGATCACAGAAATCTTAGGTAGAGAGCAGCAGGTCTTTTTAACCAAAAGTGGCCATAAGATCTTCGGGCATACGGTAGCCGTGGATGATTTCATTTATGATTATGTTACCACTTTTCAGGTGGTCCAAAATGAAGTGGGTAAAGTGGAGCTTCATGTAGTACCTAAAGCTAATTATAATCAAGAGATTGGCCAAAAGATTTTACAAGCCCAAGAGACCAAATGGGGTGGCTATTTTGATCTGACCATTTTAACTAAAGAAAAAGTAACTACCACTCGAAGTGGGAAAGTATTAGAAGCTATTAGCAATATTGTCGATGATTTTTAATTAAAGGTTATAGGAGACAAATAAAGATGTTTAAAAAGATTGAGTTAGAAAAAAATAATAATTTTCAATTGGAAAGTTTAGAGGTAGGATTAACTTCGCAATGTAATTTCCATTGCGAATATTGTTGTGCTTACCACAAGAATGATAAGGCGGTCTTAACCGGGGACCAGGTAATTGAAATTATTCGGCAAATACCTACCTTGAAACGGCTCAAATTGTCCGGTGGAGAGGTGTTACTTTATTTTGCCGATTGTCTGAAGATAATTGCTTACTGTGCCGAAAAAGGAATCAAGACCCAGATAAATTCAAACGGAAGCCTTTTAGATCAAGAGCAACTGGGGCTATTACGGCAAAATGGTTTAGATACCTTACATATTTCCTTGAATTTTACTAATGCCCAAGAACATGATGCTTATTATAAAATGGGGCTTTCGGTTTTCGCAAAAATTATTGATAATATTACCGAAGGAGTACGGCAAAATTTAAATCTGATGGTAGAAACTATTTTATTTGAAACCACGGAAAAGCGGATTACCGAACTTTATAATTATATTTACGCTTTAGGAGTTCGCCACATGGAGCTGCAGTATGGGATTTCGATTGATCATAGTGGTTGGAATAAAACAATATTTAAGGAAAAAGTGAATTTAATGATTACCGAAATCATTAATTGTAAAAAACCAGATTCATTAGTTTATTTTAGTTGTCTCGATCTGGCCGATTATCCCACGTTCCGGGAGCAAGAAGAGGAGCTGAAAAAACAGGGCATCTTTTTTCCCCGCTGTATTGAAGGAAAAAAACAGTTACATTTGCATAGTAACGGGGATATTTTAATTTGTGAACTAGGTTATCCGGTAGTTTTAGATAATTTATTCGCAAATCCCGGGGCCTTTGTAGATATCTATAGTAACAAAATGCCAGAAAAATTAACCGACTTTATTAGCCAGCATCCCTGTCGCAAAAATGCCTGGTAAATGGGTGACGCTGATTAAATATAGGCAAGGAGCAAAAGGTTTCGAAAATGGAAATTAAAATTATTAAGGATTCAGCTGGCTTTGATCAGTTAAAAGCTGAATGGGAAAACTTGCAAGAGACAGCGGTGGATCTGGATTATTACAGCACCTATCACTTTAATCGATTGTGGTGGGATTACTATGGCGATGCCGCGAAAAAATTATTTCTAATCTGTGTTTATAATAATAAAAGGTTAGTGGGGGTAGGTCCCTTTTATATTGAAACCAAAAAATTGTTATTATTTCAGTATCGTACTTTAAAATTTTTAGGCCGGGGGGACTACTTTAATCTGGTGATTGCAGAGAATAATCATCAAATGGAAACGGTGAAGGCTATCTTTAATTATTTAAAGCAAAATCAGGGCGAATGGGAGCAACTCTATTTAACCCATATTCGGAGTGATTCCTTGTTAGCCAAGTTTTGTTTTAAACAACCAAACTATTTTGCGAATTTTGTCTTTTTGGGAGAAGTACCTTTTTTGCACCTAGCCAAGTACGAAAGCTTGGAGGAATATCGTCGGCAATTTGGATTGCCCACTAATTTGAAACGGTATTGTAAGAAACTGACTAAAGAAATCGGTTATACCTTAAGGGTATATGAAACTCATAGTGAAGCGTTATTTGCTAGAATAAGTGCTATTCATCAGGAGGAGCAGGCTTATCTCAAGCAAGTAAAACAGAAAGCCGAGCGGCATAGTCTCTTTGAGAATCAGAGAACTCTTGATTTTTTAAAAAGGGTTTATCAAAATAATTTCCAGGGAATTACCTTTGCCTTGGAGAATAATCAAGGGGAGATCTTGATTTATATTACTTGTTATTATTACCGCCGCATTCTCTATACCTGGAATACGGGTTTTAATCCGCGCTATGCAAAATATAGTTTGGGGAGAATTCTTGATTATGAAGTGATTTGTTATCTTTTTTCGAATCCGATTGCTGATATTTATGATTTTGGAGCCGGTCGTTATCCCTGGAAATTTGAATGGACGGATGATTTTCAGTTATTATATCAACTGAATTGTTGGAATGAAGAGTATCCTTATGCTAAACTAATTAAAAGAGCCAAATCCTTTAAGAATAATCTGTAAAAGATATCGAGTGAACAAAAATGATGATTAAAAAAGTGGTAGCCAAAGCTGTTTATAAGATTCCTTTCTATATTATGCCCTTTAAGCTAACTTGTACACCTCGGTTTTACCAGAATTATTATTTTTTAAAAAAATCAGAAAAATGGTCCGGGGATCAGCTGCGCAATTGGCAGTATCAAAAAGTAAAAAAGATTATTAAGATTGCCGCCGAGAGTGTGCCTTATTATCAAAAGCTTTTTCGCCAGATTGGTTTTGAACCAGGAGATTTTCGTTCTTTAGACGATTTAAAATTATTACCCCGGTTAACTAAAAAAGATATCAAAGAGAACCTGGCTGATTTACTTTCCATAAAAGCCAGGTCCAGAGATGTACGACTGGCTCAGTCCGGGGGCTCTACCGGGAACCCGATTAGTTTTTATTTAGACCAACGAAAGTTAGAAATAGAGTTCTCATATTATTACTATATTTGGGAAAAATATGGTTATAAATTGGGAGAGCGATGTGTCTTGGTAAAAGGAGACAAGCTGGTAAACTCTTCAGCCAATCAGTTACATACTTTTGATAATCGATATAATTATTTAAAGTTTGATTCTGATTATTTAAACAGGATGGAGTATTTACGGTATTATGATGCACCTATGCGGCGTTTTAATGCCAAAGTATTGTTTGGTTACCCGTCCTCTATCTATAAAATGGCCAAGTGTTATGCTGCCGCGGGGAAAAGACCTCCTTTTTTTGAATTGATTATGTTGTCTTCTGAGAATACTTATGATGAACAGTTAGATTATATTCGTGAAATTTTTCAGCCGCAAAGACTCTTCTTTTTTTATGGGCATAGTGAAGAAGTGCTATTAGCTTTTAAACATTTTGAGAATAATTACTTGGCTTTTGTCCCTCAATACGGCTTTTTTGAGCTTTTGGACGACCAGGGTCGGGCGGTAACTAAAGAAGATGCTTTAGGGGAGATTGTGGGAACTGGTTATGCCGAGTTTATGCCCTTGATTCGTTATTCCACCATGGACTTTGCCAGAGCCACTAATTACTATTCCCAGGATTTTATGAAGCACTTTACTACGGTGAAAAATATCGAAGGCCGATTGCAAGAATTTATTGTTACCAGGGATCATAGACTTGTAGCCGTAGCTACTTTCTGCTGTGTGGGGAAGTTAGCCGAAATGGCCGGAATCATGGAAATGCAATATTATCAAGAAACGGAAGGCGAACTAATTGTATGGGTGGTGCCCATGCCCCAGGCTCAGCTTAGTGAAACCGATTTGGCTCATATTAAAAATTGCCTGGAAGAGAAATTAGAGCAGACCGTTTTGGTCCGGGTAAAAATAGTACGAGAGATCAAACGGACTAAAGCCAGTAAAAAATTAATGTTAGTGCAAAAGCTAAATATAAATAATTATTTATAAAGAAAGAAGTAATCCAGGGTAAGTTTTGATCACAAAGGAGCGCCGCAAGCTTGAAAATACTTTTGGTGGGACCGTATCCGCCCCCTTATGGGGGGATTGCGGTACATATGAAACGAATTAAAAGTTTACTGGAGAGTCAAGCTTTTTCGGTAACAGTTTATAATG
>JANQHU010000075.1 GCA_028282485.1 Bacillota bacterium | reverse complement strand
ACCCAAAAGGGCCTATGGTTCTTGAACCAGTTTGGTCCATTGCCTTAATTAAAACCTCATTAAAAGGAACCTGACTAACGCTATCCCGTTTATAACCAATGGTGTCCACATTGGCGAGGTTGTTAGTCACACTATTCTGTCGTTCTAATTCCGTTAACATTCCGGTAGTTGCCGTATAAATCCCGCGAATCATCTTTTCACCTCCCTTGTAACTGTTTCGCGAGTCATCTCCTTAATATTATCGGCGGGACAAATTAGAAAACTTAGTAGAAAAATAAAAACTTTAGTCTCGAAAAAATAACATGCCGTTGGCTACACTCCGCGTAAAAAAGAACCACCTTCTCCGGAGATCTCCTAAGAAAGAAAACGGATTTTTCTGGCTCTTGGCCAGACTATTGAGAATCCAGGCTAGTTTTTGGGCATCATGGCGAATCAACTTTGACTTTAAAATCATCTCATAACCCAAGGGCTCGATGCCCATACTTTTAATCCGGTCACAATCGGGCCAGACGGGCTGAGCCCCTTCCTCAGCATAACGTTCTAAGATTTCTGGAGAAATAATCTCCGTATTTACTAAAGCCCAATCAATCAAGCCACCTCCGGTATGATCAATGATGGCTTGCAAATGATCGCTGGCTGTATAATTATCCGTCTCCCCCGGCTGGGTCATGGCATTACAAACATAAACCTTGGGAGCAGTGGTCTTCCGTAAGGCGGCCGTAAGTTCTTCCACTAATAAGTTGGGAATAATGCTGGTATAGAGGCTTCCCGGGCCCAAGACAACAAGATCCGCCCCTATAATAGCCCCAAGAGCGGCCGGGACCGAATGGCATTTTTCCGGTTGTAACCGAATCCGTTTGATAGCAACCCGGGCCTTGGGAATTTGGGACTCTCCGGTAACGAGCCGACCATCTTCCAGTTCGGCAACTAATTGCACATCCTCCAGGGTAGCCGGTAAAACTTGCCCTCGCACCGCCAGAACTTTACTAGACTCCCGGATTGCCGTCTGAAAATCTCCCGTAACATCAGTCATGGCCGTCAAAAAGAGATTACCAAAATTATGGCCCTCCAAATCGGAAGTGCCCCCAAAACGGTACTGCATTAACTGTTCCATTAAAGGCTCTAAATCAGCCATGGCTACTAAACAATTGCGAATATCACCGGGGGGTAAGATCCCAAAATCCCGGCGTAACCGTCCGGAACTCCCCCCATCATCAGCTACCGTTACAATCGCTGTTAAATTATCAGTAACTTCTTTTAAACCACGCAAAATAGTCCCGAGTCCTGTTCCCCCACCGATTACGACAATCTTAGCCCCTTTGGCATTCCCAGCAGTTTTTAAGCCGTTGCTCGCTGATTTGCGATTATTCATCATCATTTCCGGTTAAAAACCACCTTTCCCTTCATTTCGCATCGCGATGAGTGACTTTGACTCGATAATCCTGCTCTTTCAAAAATTCTCCTAACTTATTGGCAAGAGTTACCGAACGATGCTGGCCCCCGGTACAACCAATACTGATCACCAGGCCTGGTTTACCTTCTTTCACGTATTGGGGTACTGTAAAAGCAATAAAATCATATAATTTGGCCAAAAACCGTTCTGCTAAAGGCCATTTCAAGACATAATTCGCTACTTCCGGATTATTGCCGGTTAATTCTCTTAAAGAATCCACATAATGGGGATTTGGCAAAAAACGCACATCAAAAACCAGATCCGCATCAATGGGCAACCCTTTTTTAAAGCCAAAGGAGACCACATTAATCAACATTTTTTGCTCTGCCACCAGATCCCCGAATTTTTCTGCCACAATTTCCCGTAAATCTTTGACAGTTAAATTAGAAGTATCGATAATTGCCGTGGCTTTGCCCCGAATCTCTTCCAAACGTTTCTTTTCGGCGGCAATTCCTTCGGATACTCCTCCTGCTAAGGAGAGGGGATGCAGCCGCCGGCTCTCCTTAAAACGGCGAACCAGAATTTCTTCGCTGGCTTCCAGGTATAAAACCTCATAACCAAAACCGTTTTTTTCTAAATTTTCGAGGGACTCGTAAGTTTCATCAAAAAAACTGCCCCCCCGAATATCAATTACTAAAGCTATTTTATTAATTCTGCCCTCTGATTGTGCACAGAGCTCCGCAAATTTCGGAAGCAAAATAGAAGGTAAATTATCAATACAAAAATAGCCTAAATCTTCAAAATACTTAATTACTTCCGATTTTCCCGCTCCCGACAAACCGGTGATAATTACAAAACGAATTCCTTGGGGCACCTTAGCTCCTCCTTCAATAAATCCTGAGATAATTTATAAAAATTTTATTAAGTAATAGATTTTTCTTCTTTAATTATTTTAAATAATCCTTTCGGCACAACCCGACTAATTCCTTCCGGAAATGATTTTTTAGGACCCTTGAAAGAAGCAGGATTTTAATACTTTAATACACACTCTTTACCCCGAAAACCAATGCCCAACTCCACAATTTCACTAACCCGAGCTTTCTCTAATTCCAGATAGTATTTACGTTCTTTAATCTGCTGCAAAGCCATAGCTGCTGTGGCTTGCAAATCTTGCTCTTCCTCTTCATCCTGCTTTTTAATTTCAATTACTAATCCCCGCTTGGCTTGATCATGGGGAATAAGTAAAAGATCACTACGACCGTAACCGCTCTCCCGGTTGCTCTCTACGCGATACTGCCCCATCAAATTCACAAATAAACCCAAAACAAAAGCATGATAAAATTCTTCCCCTTTTTTCCGATCCACATCATAATAACTAAAATACTTTACCGCTATTTCTTGAAAAATTCTTCCGAAATTTTTAATACTACCCTCGGTTAATTCTTGCAACATCTCGGTGATTACTTCACTGCCCACACTTTCGGCAAACCAATAGCGAATGAGATCATCATATAAACTGTAAATTTCTTGGTTAGGTACTTCTAAAATGCCTTGCCGCTTTACCATCTGCCGCTTACCAAGATCAATAATTTCCACAGTCTCTCCTACCAGATTCAAATAACCACTATGCAAAAAAAGGCTCCAAATATTATCCTTACCAGTTTTTAAAATATCATAATTAACATTTTCATTTAACATGACTGCAATCTTTTCTCCCCGAATTAATTTCGAGAAGTTTTCTTTAATTTCTGCTAAATTTATCCGTAATAAATCTTTAATTAGGCCGTCGGAACTAGTATTAACCCAATAGGTTTTAAATTTTTTATGCTTCACATAATTAATTAAGCTCCAAGGATTATAAACTCTCTCTTCGCCAAATTGATAACCATTATACCAGTGGCGAACCTCTTGGTGCTGCTCTTCCATTTGGTAATAAAGTAATAGCTGCTTTACTTTAGCCTCGGTAAAGCCAAAATCATTCCCATAAATTCCATTTACTACTGTATCAATCTCTAAATTATTTAAACCGCTAAAAATATTTTCTTTACTCACCCGAGTAATTCCTGTGAGAATCGCAAATTTTAAACTCTCATTACTCTTTAAAGCTTCAGTCAAAAAATTGCGCATAAAGTTAATTACTGGTTCAAAATATTTATGAATATAACCGTTAATAATGGGAGTATCATACTCGTCAATCAGAATCACTATTTTTTGTTGATAACATTTTTCTAAACATTGGGTGATAAATTTTAAAGAAACTTCTAATTCTTTTTGGGAAGCGACCCCATTTCTGATTTTATCATAATAATTTTTATCAGCTTCATCTAAATTTGCAATTACCTCCTGATGTTCTTTATAGATTTGCTGCATTATCAAACCCATGCCTTCATAGGTCATCTCCCAACCGTTATCTTTAAGTCCTTTTAAAGTAAAAAAGACCACCGGATATTTTTCTGCCTCACTAATCAATTGATTATCAGTAATCGCTAGGCCGCGAAAAAGTTTTCGGCCCTGCTTTTCTTTAAGATCATAAAAATACTTAATCATGCTCAGATTTAACGTCTTGCCAAACCGTCGCGGCCGGGTAATTAACGTAACTTGCGCTCCATTATCTCTCAACTTCTTAATAAAAAGGGAGTTATCTACAAAATAATAATTTTCTTCAATTAACTTTTTAAAATTATCAATGCCAATGGGTAATGGTTTGAAACTCATCTGATCAATTAGCACCCTTTCGTTACTCTCTGATGATTACTTTATCAATTATTTCTATTTTAACATTAATGTTACGGTTTTTATATAATTCTTTAAATTTTATTTAGGTAAATTTTAATTGTAATATATTTACTATGTGTAAAAATTATGGTATAATTTTTACTGACAATATTTTAACTTTTTTATAAAGGAGTTG
>JANQHU010000058.1 GCA_028282485.1 Bacillota bacterium | reverse complement strand
TTTTGCCAATAAAGTCTTTACCGAAAAAAATATTTTTAAGACCAAAACTTGGCAGGTATTTAGGAAAGCAGCCCTCATCCTGGGTGGGGTTTGCTTACTTTGGGGGGCGTATCATTTATGGAGCCCAAGTAAGCAAGCGGCAACTACTTCTTCCGGGGGACCAAAAACCCTGGTAAGCCCAGCCCCAGAAAAGCCAGAAGCGGTAGTAGTACCGATTAATAATACTCCCCAACCAACTCCCGAAGTAACTCCGGTGGCTGAGCAAGTGGAAAGTTTTGTAGCGGAAAAAGCCCTTTTAAAGGCCCATCAAAAGCAAGGAAATAAATATACTAACCAAGAAAAGTATCCCGAGGCCTTAGGAGAATACCAAAAAGCGGCGGCTGTGGCAGAAAAAGTGGGAGAGCAATTAACTCTAAAAAAGTTGCAGCGTCGGATTGCCGTTACCAAAAAAATCATGGAGGGCGATCGCTATTTTTATAAAAGAAGAAATTTTAAAAAAGCCCTGACCACTTATGAAGCGGCGAATAAATTAAAAGTTGATCATAATTATCTCAAAGTAGGTTTAACGAATAAGATTAATCGAAGTAAAGCCTTTATCAAAGTTATTGATCTAATTATTAACGGCAATCGTTATTATCGCCAAAAAAGTTATCGAACAGCCAAAGCTCGCTATGAAAGAGCGTTAAAATTGGCTCGCCGCGTTCGGTATCAGAAAGCCATCAATCAACTGCAAATCAAGTTAGCTAATGTAAATAACAAGTTGAAAGAATTAAAAGCCCAGCAACAGGCCAGGGAAACGGCTAGTAGTAATCAAGATAAAGTTGAAGTTCGTTACCAGCATGCCAAAAGGTTGGAAACCGAAGGTGATAACTTACTGAAAGCAAAAAAATACGATGCAGCCCTTGAAAAATATACCCTAGCCCAAAAAATATTTGAAGAACTAACCATGTCGGTTAATGTGAATAAGATTCAGAAAAAGATTAAACGAGCCAAACGCAAGAAATCAATTTTTTGGAATTAAATAAATAACAAGACTCTAGACCTGCTGGTATTGGGGATAGTGGTAGTTAATATAAGCCAGTTGAATATATTAACAAAAATTTTTCATGAATCTTTGTTTAATAAGTAACCTGAAAGTCATCAAATCGACACTTAATGAGGCTATTGGCTCCTACTCCGGCATAAAGTTTTTGATCCTTAGGCAGAGCCTCGTTCAGATCAATAACTAGAGTTCCGTTTAAATAACATTTAATATTTTCTTGATGACAAACTACTTTGAGATGGTTATAACCGGTGTGGATCAGGGCGGTGTTAGTCCATTCTTGGAGGGTTTTCCAGGCTTCAGGTTCGGGTACGGACCGGCAGAGTTTATAATACCCATTGCCACTAATAATAAAGAGATAGAAATTATCGATATTTTTATAACGAAAAATCAAACCAAAGCCTTTATCATCCGCCCCGTTATCCCAACGGGTTTTTACCGCTACCGTACTATTTACCGGGATAAGTTCTTTATATAAATCTTTATAGAAAGAACCAGCTTTGCCTCCGGTAAAGACTAATTCCCGCTGTTTGTTTACTTCGTAATATTCAGCCTTGTGAAAATTATTGTCCGCCTTATTAAAAGAAATTAACCGGGATACTGGTGCTGTAATTTCAGTAGTAGTTTTCTCTTCTGGTTTATGCAGATTATTAATGACCAGGGGAGCATCTTGTAATGATATTTCCTGAACTTGATAATCATCAAAGCTACATTTGACATCCCCATTAATACAAATACCGTTACAAATATAGCCTGTGGCGGCATAATTGTCAGAAATATTGGCAACGAGATGGTTGTTGATATAACAACGGATTTCTTCTTTGATACAGACTACTTTAAGGAGGTTGGTATCGGAATTAATGTACGAGGTGGCCTGCCATTTAATTAAATCAAACCATTTGTTATCTTGTTTTTTGCTAACTCGATAGTAACCGCTGCGGGCAATTTCGAAAGAATAATAATTTTGATTATCCTGATAACGATAGATTAAGCCGTAACCATTATCATCCGCCCCGCTTAACCATTTGGTTTGAGCGGTAACGGTGATATCATGAGTAAATTCATCATAGGGGACATTGGTAAAAAAAACAGTTTCCGCATCACTGTCAAAAGTTAAGTGACCATCTTGCCAGCGCCAGGGATGATTACTGCCAAAAACAGTAGTCTTTCCAGAAAAGTCTTCCACAAAGGAGATGGACTTAGTGGTTAAATAGTTTTCTTCATGAGAAGTTAATTCTCGAAAAGCAAAGTTGTCAAAGCTACAAGCCACATCACCAGAAGCCGCAAAACCGATTGCCACTAAGTTAGGTTTGGTTGGCAAAGAGTCAATGGTTTGAATCACTAGTTGATCATTAATAAAACACTGAATTTTTTCGTTTAAACAGACAACTTTTAGCCTATTTTCACCTTGAAGGAGAATATAGTTGGTAAATTTCCAGTGAATGGTATCATTCCAGTGGTTATTGATCTTTTGGTTCAGCCGGAAGTAACCGTTCGCGGAAATTTCAAAAGTATAGTAATTACTACTATCCCTCAGCCTAAAAATAATTCCGTAACTATTATTTTGGGCCCCACCTTCCCATTTGGTAGTGACTGCCACGGAAAAATCAGCTTTAATCTTGCGGTGGAAATGATTCAGATAGTATTTGGCTTTGGTGGCTCCATTAAAATAGAGGGCTTCGTTTTTTTGTTCCCAGGGTGCATGGCGGGAAAAATCAGAAGTTGGTTGGGAGAAATCGATCGTGGTAAAATCCGGCATATTTTTGTGCTGCTGCACCGCTCTAGAAGTTGGTAGGAATAATACAAAAATTAGTAAAAAATATATAAAAAAGCTAACGGAAGCTTTGTAGTTCTTCATAAAAAATCTCCTCGCAATTTATAGTATGAGAACAAAAAAACAACTCTGTTATTATTCTCATATATTTTTCGGTCAGATTCAATAGTTTATCGATAAAAATTTTTGAATTTAAAAAAAATATTTTAAGACTTGTCAAGGTAGGTACAATGTCCTATTAATCTTTTTTTAGGCTTTGCCGAAATATATAGTAACATCCAAATAAAGGAATTTTGTCTACAGGGAGGTCATTACCATGAGTATTAATGGAATTACGGTAAACTCGGTCCCTGAACACGGGCAGAATAATTTGGGAAATGAAGTAGCCAAAAAAAACACCGAAATTCAGGGAACCGAACCTAGTAAGGGAGTAGCTCTCCAAGAGCCCATGGAAAAGCAGTCTTTTCGGCCGAACCCCAGTGATGATTTACCGGGGGAACAGGTTCAAACGGCAGTTAATGTAACTAATGAGCTAACTAAAATGCTGGGATCCCGCTTTGAATATGAGTATAATGAGGAGATTGATAAAGAGATTGTTAAGATTTACGAAAGGGATTCGGGGGAGTTGATTAAACAGATCCCTCCGGATGATCTAGTAAATATGCTGACTAAAATGTACGACATGATGGGTTTGTTGGTTGATAAAAAACTCTAAATGATAGGGATTAGGTGGAGATTAGAATGAGCAATGATCTGCGAATCGGCGGCTTAGCTTCCGGAATTGATACCGAAGACATAATTAGTAAAATGGTTAAATACTCAAAAGCCCCTATTGATCGTTTAAAACAGGATGAACAAATCTTGATTTGGAAACAAGAGGCCTACCGAACTCACAATACGGAAATCACTAGCCTGCGGGATATGATATTTGACCTAAAACTGGAGAGTACTTATGGCAGCAAACAGGTGACCAGTACTAATTCGCAAGTGGTCACCGCTACAGCCAGTTCCAATGCCTTGAATACCAGCTATAATATTACGGTAGACCAGTTGGCTACGGTAGCTGCTAATAGCAGTAGCGCTTCAGTCTCCATGCGTTCTTCCCTCTATGGCGATTATTTAGCCAATGAGATTACCATTGATGCAACTAATAATACCTTTGCGATTAACTTAGACGGAGTGCAAAAGAATATTACTTTATCCGCTAGTGCTTTTGGGAGTTATAAATATGATAATACTGCTCCGGACAATGATTTAGAGGATTTAGCTGCAGCCATTCAAACGGAATTGGATGCTGCTGGTTTTACCGAGCCAGTTTATGTGAAAGCTAGTGATGATCATGAATTATTATTTTACACGGGACAAAAGATTGACGGTACGGCCCATACCCTGGTGGTGAAAAACGCCTTAACCGCTACCGGAACTGCTACAGGAGGCAGTAATAACACGATCACCCTGGCGGCTACTGCCAGTGATCTTAGTGATTATTATAACGGAATGAGTATTCAGTTAACTAGTGGAACCGGGGAGGGTCAAACCCGGCAGATTATTGCCTATGATGCGGTGACTAAAATTGCTACTTTAGATAGCGATTGGTCGACTGCCGGAATACCGGATGGGACTTCCACCTATTCAGTAGACCTAAATAGTAGCTCTGGTACGGCCCAAAACGGGGGAGCAGCTAATGAGATTATTTTGGCAAATTTCGTTAATAATACCGACGATTTTTATCAAGGAATGACGATCACCATCACTAATGGCACCGGGGCCGGGGAAACTCGAACTATTACCGATTATGACGCCGCTACCAAGACGGCCACTTTAAGTGCCGATTGGGCTACCAACCCTGATGCCACTTCGGAATACACCATTAATATACCTACCAACGGATCCGTTCAAGTAGGTGGTGCCACCAATGAAATAATTATGGACACTTTTTCCAGTGAGATTAATGATTATTATACTGGTATGAAGATTAAAATAACTAGTGGTACTGGTAAAGAAGAAATAAAAACCATTACTGGCTATGATGCTCTGACAAAAACGGCAACTCTGGATAGTGATTGGACCAATAAGCCTGACGGAACTTCCGAATATGAATTATTAACAGATCTCACTTTAAGTAATCTCGGCTTTAATGGCAAGGATACTAGTAAGGAGCTAGTGGGAGATATTTTGACGGCCCCGGTGACTATTGATACTACCAATAATAAATTTAAGATTACCGTTGGTGATGATTCTAGTGCTCAAACCATTACTTTAGCGGATGGTACTTATAGTTTGGATGAATTTGCCGCGGAGATTGAGTCTAAGATTCGGGCGGTGGGGGGCAATTATGATCAGATTCGGGTTGATGCTACCAATTATAATCAACTGCGCTTTACTCCTTGGGATACTGATGTTGATAATGCTGATGCACCGCTCTCAATTACCTTGGAATCGGGGACTACCAATGATGTATTATGGAAAATGGGATTTAGTGATGAGACCACTTCCCATTATCCTAAAGATCCCATTAATGCCGATTCCAGCTTGTGGAGTCAGAAAGACAAATTTATTGATGATAGTTTTTTTGAGGGGAAAGATACCGAGACCAATAAGAATTTTAGTTTTGCCCTGAATGGCCAAGGCTTTAATTTCACCGTCAATAATACTTTAAACGAGATTATTAGTGAGATTAATTCTACTAGTGAAGCAGAAGTAATGGCCTATTATGATAGCTTTACTGATAAATTAACCTTTACCTCCACCAATTATGGTAATAATAACGAAACCGGAGCAGAGATCCAAATCACCGATACCGATGGCTTCTTAAGTGACTTATTTGGGATAACTGAAAGCAATGAAACCGGGGGTCAGAATGCGGAGGTGAACATTAACGGCGTCCAAACGGAACGCACTACTAATGAGTTCACTTTGAATGATGTTACCTTTAATCTGATCGGCACCGGAGGCCCGGCAACCGTCAAAGTAAGTACCGATACCAGTGGGGTTTCTGATGAGATTAATAGCTTTGTAGAGGAATACAATACGTTAATTGAAGCTTTAAATGCTGACTTAAGTGAAGAAAGAGCCACCTCGGGAAAATATAAATACTACAAACCCCTGACTGCTGATCAAAAAAGTGCCATGACCGAAGAAGAGATAGAAAACTGGGAAACGAAGGCTAAAGAAGGGCTGCTACGCAGTGATACTACTTTACAGTCAGCGGTACGCGAAATGCGGAGTGGTTTGGCCCGAATCGTCGAGACCCCTCTCACATTAACGGGGATTGCGCTCTCAGGGACCGTGGATTTAAGTGGTTCCAATCGTTTTGAAATAACCGTCGGTAGTCAGACCCGGGAAATTGTTTTAGCAGAAACTGCTTATACTAACACCGATTATGATTTGTTAGCCAGTGATATCCAGAAACAATTGGATTTGAACTTTGGTATTAATACGGTGCAAGTGGCTTTATCCGGTGATAGTTTAACCTTTACCTCCCACAATTTAGCGATGACTCTGGATAATGCTAGTCAGAGCAATGGTTTAAATGCTTTAGGTTTTAGTAGCGGAATGAAGGTAACCGCTAAGTATGACCGATTGGAGCAAATTGGATTAACCACTGGGGATTATTCGGAGAATGGAAAGTTGTATTTGGATAAAACTAAATTTGAAGAAGCTTTGGCTGATGATCCGGATGGGGTGATTCGTCTGTTGACTAATTATGAAGAAATTGAAACCTCCGATTCGGATACAGCTTATGAAATCTCCCAAAAAGAGGCAAGTGAAGCGTCCAGAAAGGGTATTTTTTATAATTTACACGAGATTTTAACGACCCAGGTGAATAATTTCACCCAAAAAGCGGGTCTTTCAGGAACTTTTTCAGGTACCAATACCTTAGGAGAGGAGTTGTTGCGCTTATCGGAAAGAATGGATATTTTGGAAGAACGATTAGCCGATGAAGAAGAGCGATTATGGCGAACTTTTAGTAGTATGGAGAGCATGATTAACGAAATGAATTCCCAGGGGGCGTGGCTGAGTAGTATCATCGGGCAGTTAAGCGGCAGCGGTGAGAGTTAAGCTTTTTTTAGAATTATAGTTTTGAGGAAAGAAAAGAGGTGGTGGGGAGGAGATGAATTTTTTGGGCCAGAGGAGCTTGATGGAAGAAGTAATCTCCAAAAAAAAAGCGCTTTATGAATCCTTGTTAGACTATGCGCAAAGCCAAGTGAAGTTCGCTGTGACTAAAAATTTACAAAAATTTACAGAATTAGTGGAAAAGCGGCGCGAGTGTATTGTAAAGATTAAAAAAAATGAGGTGCTTTTAAATCGGTATCTAGCTAACCAGGGAGGCAAGGAAGTCTCTCCACAGAGCTGGAAGCGGTTAAAGGAATTAAACAAGACCTTATTATCCATCGTAGCTAAGATTAAGGAATATGACGAGCTCAACAAAGAATATTTGCTACAGGAGCAAACTGAAGTTCACACCAAACTAAAAACGATTCAAAAGGGCAAAAAAGGAGCAGTTAAGTATATTGGAGCACCACAGGTAATTTCCGGATGTTATACGGATAGTAAAAGATAAAATACAGGGAGGTATTTTTGATGTCTATGAATAATGCTTATGCCAAATATCGGGAGAGTTCTGTTTACACCGCTTCTCCCGAAGAATTAACTTTAATGCTTTATACTGCTTTGGTGCGATTTATTATGCAGGCCCAAAAAGCAGTAAAGGAAAAAAATGTAGAAAAAGCCCATATTAGTATTGTTAAGGCTCAGGATATTTTACTGGAGTTTCAAGCTACTTTAAATATGGAATATGAGATTTCTAGTAATTTAGCATTATTGTATGATTATATGTACCGGCGGTTAATTGATGCTAATGTGCAAAAGAGTCCTGAGATTTTGGAAGAAGTCTTAAAAATGGCTATTGAATTAAGAGATACCTGGGAAGAAGCAATGAAATTGGCTAAGCAACAGAGTCTGCCTACCCAGGTGGCTAATAAATAACTTGTTTTGCCGTATCTTTTTATTTGACAATGTTCCCCTCCTATGCTATAGTGATAATGTGGTTTGGCTGTAAGGGTTATCCACGAAAGATTTTTTTAGGAGGAATGAACTTATGCAAGGTAAGGTCAAATGGTTTAATGCAGAAAAAGGGTTTGGTTTCATTGAAAGGGAAGGCGGCAAGGATGTATTCGTCCACTTTTCAGCGATTCAAATGGATGGCTTTAAGACTTTAGAAGAAGGTCAAATGGTCGAATTTGATATTGTTGAAGGTGAACGTGGCCCGCAAGCAGCCAACGTCACAAGAGCTTAAAAATTAACCAAAATACCCACCCTCTCGGTTTTGAAAAACTGAGAGGGTTTTTTGATCTTAATTGCAGGCAAAAATTTAAATGTTAAATTTTATTTTTTTAGGTATTACTTCTTCCAGAAACAGAAATAATAGAGGTGAAAGGGGAGAAGAAAAGCAATGTCAGAATTAAAGCAACAAGTATCTTATTTACGAGGTTTAATTGAAGGCGCAGAATTCGTCGAACAAAGGGAGATCTTACTTTGGGATGGCTTACTTAGTTTTTGCGATAGTATTGCTAATGAATTAGATGAAGTGAAAAATTCTTATGGAGAAGTTGTTGAATATTTAGAAGCCATTGATGAAGATCTTGGCGTTATTGAGGAATATTTTGATGATGGGCAAGAGTTGGAAGTGGATAAACCCAAAGAGGTTTATTGTTGTGAAAAAGTATTAAAAGAAGTTACCTGTCCTCATTGTGATGAGGAAATCTGTTTTGAAGATGAAGCAGAAGATTACGAGATCGTTTGTCCGGAATGTAATAAAATTGCTTGGAGTAGTCTTGCTAAGGAAGTTCCTGGAGACGCTACAGTAAAGGAAACCAGTGAAAATATGGAACAGTAAACTGAGCCTAGGAGAAAAAGAATATTTCCTTGTCATAAAAAATGGCCCGTCCTCATAGAGTTAGTACTACGAGAGGAC
>JANQHU010000039.1 GCA_028282485.1 Bacillota bacterium | reverse complement strand
TCCAGCCTTTTTGCCCAGGAGACCATCGCTAGGCTAGCCCGGCATTATCAAAATATTCTGACCCAAATAGTAGACAATCCGGGCTTTTTGTTGCAGGAGCTAGAAATTATCTCCCCAGCCGAAAAAAAGCAACTGCTCTATGAATTTAATGAGACCACCGCTGCTTTCCCGCGGGAGAAAAGCATCACCCAGTTGTTTGAAGAGCAGGTAGCGCGAACTCCAGAACAGATCGCGGTACTTTTTGGTGACCAAAGCCTGACTTATCAAGAATTAAATAACCGCGCTAACGGGCTAGCCCGAAGCTTAAGAGGGTATGGGGTCGGCCCGGAGATGATTGTCGCCCTTTTGGTAGAACGTTCCCTGGAAATGATTATTGGAATTCTGGCAGTTCTCAAAGCTGGTGGGGCTTATCTACCCATTGATCCCGATTATCCGACGGAACGAATTGCGTATATGTTGACGGATAGCGGGAGTAAGGTAGTGTTGACTCAAGGAAGGTTTTTGAATAGGGTAAAGGCTTTGGATAGTAACTTACTTTCCGCCGTTACCTTGGTAAACTTAGCAGGTTTGGATTGGTCTACTGAAGCAGTTACTAATTTAGAAAGCTTAGGTGACTCCCGTAAGCTGGCTTATGTGATCTATACTTCCGGATCTACTGGTCGGCCGAAAGGGGTGATGGTGGAGCATAGGGCGGTAGTTAATCGATTGATTTGGGGCCAAAAAGCCTATCCTTTAAATGAAAAAGATGTCATTATGCAGAAAACTCCCTATACTTTTGACGTATCGGTTCCGGAACTTTTCTGGTGGTTTATAAATGGAGCCAAAATGGTTTTTTTACCACCTGGAGCCGAAAAATATCCGAATATTATTCTAGAGAATATTAAAAAATATCAAGTTACTAACATCCATTTTGTTGCTTCTATGTTAAATGCCTTTTTAGAATACATTGAAAAACTGAATTATTCCTCCGAATTAAAGAGCTTAAAAAGAATTTTTACTAGTGGAGAAGCGGTCAAGGTACAACAAGTTGAAAAGTTTAATCAAATTTTAAATAATCAATACGGTATTACCTTGCATAATCTCTATGGCCCTACAGAAGCCACGGTAGAAGTATCATATTTTAATATACCTGCTAAGCAAAAATTAAAAGCAGTCTCCATTGGCAAACCAATTGATAATATTCGTTTGTATATCCTTGATCAAAATAATCATCTGCAACCAATCGGAGTCCCGGGAGAGCTTTGTATTGCAGGGATTGGTTTGGCGAGAGGTTATTTAAACCGTGCTGATTTGACAGAGCAAAGCTTTGTGGCTAATCCTCTGGAACCGGGAGAGAAGATGTACCGTACCGGGGATTTGGCTAAATGGTTACCAGATGGGAAGATCGACTTTTTAGGACGGTTGGATTTTCAAGTAAAAATCCGTGGCTACCGGATTGAATTGGGGGAGATTGAGAATAAATTATTAGCAGTTTCTAATCTGAAAGCTGTAGTTGTCATTGCCAGAACCAATGAAGAAGGTGATAAGGATCTAGTTGCTTATTTGGAGAGCGAAGAGACTATTGATGTAGATTTTCTGAAAAAAAAATTAAAACAAGAATTACCTCATTATATGATCCCAGCCTTTTTAATCCCGTTAACAGAGCTGCCCTTAACTGCCAACGGAAAGGTTAATCGAAAAAGCTTACCTGAACCGGAAGTTGCAGTTAAAACCATCAATAATAAATACGAGGCACCGCGTAATAAAAAAGAAGAAACTATTGTTGCAGTTTGGCAGCAGGTTTTAAAAGTAAACCAAATAGGTATCAATAATAATTTCTTTGAATTAGGAGGGGATTCTATCAAGGCTATTCAAGTAATCTCCCGCCTTAGTGCCCGAAGTATTAAATTAGAAATGAAAAATATTTTTGAATACCCACAAATTAAAGATTTAAGCAAATTTGCCCAGGTAAAAGACGAGATTCGGCAGCAGCAAGAAGAAGTAACCGGGTTAATACCGTTAACCCCCATTCAAAAATGGTTTTTTGCCAAAAAAGCGCCCCGGAAAGAACATTATAATCAAGCAGTAATGCTCTATAGTGCAAGCGGATATCAAGTAGAAGCACTCCAAGCAGTTTTTGCGGCCCTCCGAGAACATCATGATGCATTACGCATTGTCTTTCGGGAAGAAAAAGGAGCTATCATTCAGCAAAATTTGGCCAACGGGTCCGGAAGCTATACTTTCGAAATATTTAATTTAAGGGAGCAGCTAGATTTTGAATCGTCCATAGCCGTTCTGGCTAACGAAATTCAGCAAAAAATCAATCTAGAAACAGGGTCATTGCTAAAGACAGCAGTCTTTCAAACGAACCAAGGCGATCATCTTTTGGTGGTCATTCATCATTTACTGATCGACGGGGTCTCCTGGCGAATTTTACTAGAAGATTTGGCGAACGGTTATCAACAAGCTTTAAAGAAGCAGCCGATTCAGTTTCCAGCCAAAACCCTTTCCTACCAAAAATGGAGTAAGTATTTACAGGAATATGCTGTTAGTAAGGAATTAGCCCGGGAAGCCGCCTTTTGGAGCCATCTGGGCCAGCAGCAAGTGTTCTTATTACCAAAAGACGAAAAGATCGATCATCGTACGCAGCAAAAGATGGAAATTATTCCTTTAGAGTTAACTATTCAGGA
>JANQHU010000012.1 GCA_028282485.1 Bacillota bacterium | reverse complement strand
ATGGCCTTTCTTAGCCGGATGTAACTTACCATAGGCAAAGAGAATGATTCGTCTGGAACTAATACCGTTCTGGACTAAGTATTTTTTAAGGGCTTCAGCCCGTTTGGCAGATAGCACTAAGTTGTATTTGACAGTTCCTCTTTCGTCGGCATGACCACCTAAAACTACGTAGAGTTTGGGGTTTTTCTTTAACACTTCCAAATTAATCTTCAAGGTAGTTAATTGATCATTGCGGATACTATAGCTGTCATAGTCAAAGAAAATTGGTTTTAATAAAGAATTAGGATTAACTTTTGGTTCGGGAGCCGGAGCCGGAGTTGGTTTTTTGGCTCCTAATACGCTAAAGCCATTAGCTAACGTAAAACCTTTTCCGTCGGCATTAGTGACCGTTAAATCATATGTATCAGCACCAGCATTGGTTAAGTTTAAATCACAGGTCAGGCTGGTTTCGGAAACAACTCGGATATTAGAAGCTTCGACCACGTTTTTATTATCTTTAACTAATTTAACTGAAGCCCCGTCTTTAAAACCAGTTCCAAAAACAACTACCGGAACCCGCGTATGTGAGTTAAAGCCTTTGGCGGGGTTCACGGAACTAATGGTCGGAGCCGGATATTCAACGGAAAAAGCATTTTCTACAGTAGTGGGTTTTGGCTTTTTAGAAAATCGGCCGATATTAGCGACGACTAAATCCCATTTGCCTACATTTGCCCCTTTTAAATCAAACATGCAGTTGATTTCTTTTTTTGAGACAACATTAATATCACTGGCAATAATATCGGGTTGGCCTTCGCTTACTAATTTAACCACTGCATTTTTACGAATTTTGCTACCATTAATCGTAACATTCACAGCATCTCCGGTAACCCCGCTAGCTGGAGAAATTTCATTAATAACTGGCTTTGGGCAGCCTAAAGCCGCAATGCTTAAAGAAAAAGTTAGGATTAAACAAATGATTGTAGTAAGTAATAATTTTTGACGCATTTCACCACTCCTTAATAGATTTTTGTTCTATGTATTTCGTAGTAAATGTAAAAATTCCTCCTTTCTATTAAAATATTTCTAAATTTGCTAAGAAATTTAGTATATTTTTAATATAGGTTTAAAAATAATAACATTTTTTAACAATTTAAAAGTTAATTATTAAAAGATAGTTGTCTTTTAAAGGTATTATATGTATAATTTAACTGGAATAGTTGGCGCACGCTTTTTTTAGTATGAGCCAAAAACAATTATTTATTCACTTTTTGGAGCTTTTAATTCGTTAGTCAGGGTTTTTATTAATGAGTCAGCAAAAAGATCTGCGGCAGCATAGACTTCTTGTAAATCAGAATGTTGGTTACCAAACTCGATAATTAAAGACCGGGGATGTAAATGTTGATTATAACGGGCGTCGGAAACCAGAATATTATTACAAAGGCCCGGATAGTAATGATTGCAATTAGTAAAGATTTTTTTCGCAAACTGATGGTTTTTTTGCCAGTTAGGATGAGTTAAGCCCATTTTATTAGTACCGACAACTATCGAGATACGAGCGGTTTTTTTAGAATTAATTAGCGAAGAATATTTTAGCCCGGGGGTAGCGTCGCGATGAATATCTAAAACGACACTGACTTCCGGATGTTGGGCTAGATACTTTTCCATAGTTTTATAGGAGCGTTTGTAAGAATCACGAAAAGGAACCATGTCGTGAATATTTTCAGTATAAATGGTTTTAATTTTATATTTATTGGTAAAAACTTTTTGTAAATAGCGGCCCACTAAAACAATATCGCCTTTTTTATTTAATTTATGAGTCTTATTACTGACTGGCAGATAGGACTCGGAAGTATGGGTGTGAAATAAAAAGATCACCGGGCTTTTCGCTTTTGGTTTTAAATTAGAGATATTTTCTTTTTTCTCCGGTATTTTGCTTTTTTTTGGTTGGGGAAGAATTGGTTGCGGAATTTTTTGGGGGACAAGGACAATTGGCGGTGGCTTGGCAATCGCTACCGATAATAAAGATAACTGGTCTTTTAAAATTTCACGGGGACTAGAACTTTTCATATTCCCAGCAAAGCGCCAGTAAACTTCCGACCAATTAAAATTCACTAAGAGGAGGGGATCATCTTCGCCAGCGGTTCTTTCCAAAAAAGGAAGGCCGCTTCTTAGTAATAGACGGCTTGTCTGAACATTTAACTTAAAAAAACTATAATTATCCAAAGGTACCATTACAGTAAATACGGCATGAGCAATATTGATTATTGCAAGCAAAAGCAAACTAATATTAATGATATTCGTTATAAAAGAATAGGATGCTTTTAGTAAATAGTTCTTCGAAGATTTTTTATTTAATTGTGTCACTCTTGTAGAATCCCCTTTCTGCCATAAATATTATTATGAGCTATTAAATAATAATAGAACTGCTACCGATAAATTAATTAGGAATAATAATTTAAATTTTAATTAATCGTGTAGTAATAATCAGGGACTTAAGCTGTGACACGGAGGTTCTTAATATGTTTAAAAGATTTCTTTTGACGCTAACTTTGATCTTCTTATTAATCATTTTATTAGGTATTCCGGGACTAGCTTTCCCGGAGGGGAAAAATGGTTTTTCCCTTGATTTTAATTTAGAATTTTTTAATAAGTTTAATAATTCTCAGACTGGTATCTTTACGGAAGCTTTTCAGCGGTATCATACTTTTGGAATTTCTTATTCTCAAAACGAGTGGCATTGGCGAATGACTTATAATTGGTATGATAAGGTGGATTCTAATCAATCAATTCATACTATAACTCCTTGGTCTTTGGAGTTGTCTCGTAAAATAACTGAGGAAACTTGGCTGACTGCTAATTATATTTGGGTCACCGACTTAGTTGGGGTTGATAATTCTCAGTTAGTCGCTTTAAATGTTATTAGTAAAATTAAAGCGAAGGATCAGTTTGAAATACTCCTCAAAGCGGGGGGCAGATATGTTGCGGATCAATTTATACCTGTTTTAGGAGGTTGCATTGGCTACTCCCATTATTTTTTAGGGGTCAATTATTTAACAGCGACGGATGAGCATTTATTATTAGAAAGAAGGGACGAGTTTTATAGAATCCCCATTACTCTTGGAGTAGATTTTAAACTAAATGAAAAAGTGAATCTGACATTTAATTTAAATCATTTGTTAATACCGAGCAATTCTGGTGATTGTAATAATACCTGGTTGCAGAGTGGGTTGAAATTTAAGTTGAACTAATTTTAGAATCAGATAAAATAACATAAAAATTACAGCAAAATCTCACTAAAGTTTTATAAGTGAGATTTTTTTTATAAATTTTAAGTTAAATTAACGTTAACTATTTGTTGATAAATGGTTATTTTAAAAAAATATATTGACATCAAGTCAATTATAGGTTAACATTTAGGTGCAGATGCCTAATAAGTGACATAAATTTAAGTTGGATAAATAACTATTACTTAAAATTATTGTTAGGTATTTGGGATTGTTTCAAGAATTAAAAAATGTGGAGGTTTTTTTATGAAGTTAAAAACAAAGAATTTATTGTTAATTTTATTAACAACATTATTACTTGTTTTGGGTTTTCAATTATTTGCCTTTGGGGATGCTCCGGTGAAAGCGGATACCGGAGATACGGTTTTTTCAATTTTTTCAATCGCGTTAGTCTTTTTGATGACTCCGGGGTTAGCGCTATTTTATGGGGGAATGGTTCGTAAAAAGAATGTATTAAATACCATGATGAACTCATTCATTGCCATTGCCATAATATCGATCCAATGGGTTTTGTTTGGCTATACAATTGCTTTTGGACCTGATTTTAACGGTTGGCATTTGTTTGGGGAGTTAAAATGGCTCGGGTTTAATGGAGTCGGGGGGGCTCCAAATCCCGACTATGCCGCCACTATTCCCCATGCTGCCTTTGCGATGTTTCAATTGATGTTTGCGATTATTACTCCGGCGATCATTAGCGGCTCATTTGCCGAAAGAATGCGTTTTCCAGCTTTTATTTGGTTTATAGTTGCTTGGTCTACTTTAGTTTATGATCCTTTGGCTCACTGGGTCTGGGGAGATGGCGGTTGGTTGCACGCGATTGGGGCCATCGATTTTGCCGGGGGAACTGTAGTTCATATCAGTTCGGGTGTTGCTGGTTTGGTGATTGCCTTGGTGCTGGGGAAACGCAAAGGTTATAAAGCGCAGCCGATGATTCCTCATAATATTCCGTTAGTACTTTTAGGAGCAGGTCTGCTTTGGTTTGGTTGGTTTGGTTTTAACGCGGGCAGTGCCCTTACGGCCTCCGACGGTTTAGCGATTACTGCTTTAGTAACCACTAACACTGCGGCGGCAGCGGGACTTTTATCCTGGGTGATTGTGGAGTGGATTCATCGCAAAAAACCGACAGCCTTGGGTGCGGTTACCGGTGGGGTAGTCGGATTAGTGGCAATTACTCCGGCAGCTGGTTTTGTAACCCCTTTATCAGCTATTATAATTGGACTATCGGTAAGCCCAATCTGTTACTATGCCATTAGTGTGATGAAGTCAAAGCTTGGTTATGATGATTCTTTAGATGCTTTCGGTTGCCATGGCATTGGCGGAATGTGGGGGGCGATCTGTACCGGACTTTTTGCCACTACCAGTGTTAATCCGGGAGGAGCGAATGGTTTGTTTTATGGAGAAATTCACCTGTTGTTGGTACAGCTCGTAGCCATAGTAGCCACGGCGGTCTTCTCGGGAGGCCTATCTTATCTAATATTAAAAGTAATTTCCTGCTTTACTAAACTACGAGTCGATGATGAGGAAGAAGAAGAAGGTTTGGATGTGGCCTTACATGGTGAAGATGCTTATCCGGATTTTGCACCGGAGCATGGAGTTGTGTTATAATAAGATGATAAAACACTAGGAGGTGGGTTGGTTCATGAAGAAAGTAGAAGCAATTGTTAGGCCCAATAAGCTGGAAGACATTAAAGATACCCTCAATAAATATAATGTTAAAGGCCTAACTATTAGCCAAGTGATGGGCTGTGGATTACAGAAAGGACGCAAGGAATTTTATCGGGGTACGGAAGTTACTTTGAACCTGTTGCCGAAAATTAAGATCGAAATTGTAGTGAATGATGAACAACTGGAAGAGGTAGTTGATTTGATTTGTCAAGTAGCTAAAACGGGTGAAATTGGTGATGGCAAAATCTTCATTAGTAATGTGGAAGAAGTTGTCAAAATTCGCACCGGCGAAAAAGGCCCAAAGGCAGTCTGATTTTCCATAGATTAAGATTACAACTATTAAAAACTCTGCAGAAAAAATGCAGAGTTTTTTTGATCATTTTTTAAGAATGTTCTTTCGGAATGAAGATTACTCTTGAGTAAATTCATATGCTATATTAATTCGTCTAAGAAAAACTTGCAAAAAAATGAACGAGAATTGGCTTTTGGCCATAATAGGCTTTACATAGATTAAAACGAAGGAAAGGGAGGGTTGTTTAATGACAACAGTACTTGCGGAAACTACCGTTCAAGTTTTAGTTGATGATATTGTAGTACTTCCCTTACCAGCAATCAAGGTAGATGAAATTACAGCCAGAATAGATGATTTACAATGCTATGTAATTGATGATAAAGTAATTTTTCAAGGGATCTTACACAAACAAATTTTTTATGTGGATACTGATAACGTTGTGCGTCATGTGGCGGTAGATATTCCTTTTAGTGGTTTTGCCGATCTGCCGGGAGTTCCGGCTGGTTCGGCATGTAGTTTGACGGCTACCATAGCTTTTCTAAGCTTTCAATTATTAAATGAACAAGAACTCCGGGAAACGGTAGTCATTGATGTTGAAATAATTGTTTATGATTTGTTACAAAATACCATAACCTTTACTAATACGCTGCCAAACCAGTCGGTGCGTTTTGGGGAGCGGCAAACAGTTCGAGTAAGTGGCCCTAGTGGAGGAGTGCCTGGTTAAGTGTTAGTTTGTTCCGTATAGTTCCAGATACGATTCAATATTTTTTTTGATTTCGTCTGTCAATAAAACTTGACCGTTGATCTCTTTATTATAAAGATATGCAACTATCTCGTGAATATTGACAATGGCTATAGTTTTAATTCCGTAGGTTTCTTCTAATTCTTGTAAAGTAGTCTTTTCGCCGGAACCCTTTTCCATACGATCCACAGAGACGATTACGGCTTTAATATCAACTTCGGCAACTGATTTTAAGAGAATTAGGCTTTCGCGAACAGAAGTGCCGGCGGTGATCACATCTTCGACAATCACAATCCGATCATTATGTTGCGGGCGGTAGCCAATGAAGCTACCGCCTTCGCCATGGTCTTTTTTTTCTTTGCGGTTAAAACAATAAGGCAAATTTAAATTATATTGATTGGATAAAGAAATAGCAGTAGTGATCGTCAGTGGAATCCCCTTATAGGCGGGCCCGTACAGTAAATCAAACTCTTGGCCCAGGCTCTCTTTTAAGCAAGTGGCATAAAAGGAACCAAGACGAGCAATTTGATCCCCGGTTTTATAGTTGCCGGTATTAATAAAGTAAGGGGTCTTCCGGCCGCTTTTGGTGGTGAAGTCGCCAAAGGTCAAAACGCCAGCTTCGAGCATTAATTCGATAAATTGCTGTTTGTAGTTCATAGAAGAAGTCTCCTTTTTGCTTTTGATTATAATATACTTTGTCGGATATTTCAAATTAAAGCAAGAATAATTACAATAATAGATAAAAAGAGTCTTTTCTTATACGAGTAGCTAATGATATAATTACATGGTAAAATTATTTGATTTGGAGGGAGAAAAAAGATGAAAAAATTTGTCTGTGGGGTTTGTGGTTATGTTCACGAAGGAAATGAGCCACCAGAAAAATGTCCGCAATGTGGGGCGCCGAAAGAAAAGTTTTCTGAGAAGAAAGAGGGTGCGCTGAATTGGGCCGATGAACATAAAATTGGAGTGGCTAATGGGGTAGATCCGGAAGTTTTGGAGGGTTTGAGAGCTAACTTTACCGGAGAATGTACCGAAGTAGGAATGTATTTAGCGATGAGCCGCCAGGCAGAGCGGGAAGGCTATCCGGAAGTTGCGGAAGCTTATAAACGAATTGCCTGGGAAGAGGCCGAACACGCTGCTAAATTTGCCGAACTTTTGGGAGAGGTGGTCTTCGCTGATACTAAAAAGAATTTGCAATTGCGGGTGGAAGCTGAATTTGGGGCTTGTCAGGGTAAAAAAGATATTGCGACTAAGGCGAAGCAGTTAAACTATGATGCCGTTCATGATACCGTCCATGAAATGTGTAAAGACGAGGCGCGCCATGGAGCAGTCTTTAATGGTTTACTAAAACGATATTTCGAATAATAAAGAGCCCTTTCCATTAATGAAAGTTAAAATGGAAAGGGCTTTTTTTAAAAGCTTTTATTTAATCGTTCTTGGAGTCTAGCCTCTACTTTTTGATTAATTCTTTTCGCGGTGCGTAAAAAGTTGATAGTTTCCCGGAAAGGAGGAACCCCTTTATAACGTTTCACGTTTTGGGGTCCGGCGTTATAGGCGGCTAAAGCAAGCTGGAGATCTTGAAACTTATGGATTAATTTTTGGAGATAGCTAGAGCCGACTTGGATGTTTTTGACGGGATTACGCCAGTCTTTTAATTTATCGGGAGTTAATTGCATGAGACCGAGACAACCACGGGAACTGCGGGCGTTGATGTTATACTCGCTTTCCATGGCAATAACGGTAGCTACCAACAACGGATCAAAAGACTTCATAATGGAGTAATAGATAGCATCATTTTTACAGTTATACATATCCATAATAATACTAACTTTAATAGCGGTATAGTCTTTTTCTTCAGCAGATCTCTCCTGCTGAGAAGGGGCACTGGCCAGAGACGGGAGATTGACAAAGACTATAACTCCTACCAAAAAACTCCAAAAAAGAAACCAACCAGTTACTGATACTTTTTTTAAAAAAATACTATCTTTTTTAATTAAAGACTTGGTTATTTTATTTTGGGGATAAGTTTTCATAAAGACACCTCTTCCATTTTTACGAATACTTATAAAAACAGAAGTTATTATTTAACTAATTCATAATTAGAATTTTACATAAAACCACTACTTTTATTTTAACAAAAAATAGATATATTGTCTATCTTTTCCCTAAATATTTTAGCAACGTAACTCCTTTGCCAAGGACTTATTTAAAGAAAAGGTTTGTATTAATATATATATTTTTAAGAAGGAATGTTAAGTTTTTTGACGAATTTTAAATTTTACATTATTGATATTTTAAAGCAAGATCCTGTTTTTTGGTAGTTTGTTTGTTTTAGAAAAGTTATATTAAAATAAAGATCAGGTGAAAAATTAGTGGCAAAAGTATGGAAGGTAGTAGAAAATTCCGACAACTTAATTAAAGAGTTAATGGCTAGTTTAAATATTTCCGAATTAATGGCACGGTTATTAGTAAATCGGGGAGTAACAGAGCTGGAAGAAGCGCGGTTGTTTCTGGCTCCGGACCTCTCCCAGCTAAACGATCCTTTTTTGTTTAAAGATATGAAAAAGGCTGTGGCCCGTATAAAAGAAGCAGTGGCAAAAAAAGAGAAGATCCTTATTTACGGAGATTATGATGTGGACGGGGTTACTTCCGTTTCGTTAATGATTCGCGTCTTATCAAAAATATTACCGGGGCAGTTGTTATATTATTTGCCGAAAAGGCTGGAAGAAGGGTATGGCCTGCACCTTAGTTCTTTGAAAAGAGCTATCGAGCGCGGAGTGGGGCTAATTATTACAGTTGATTGTGGAATTACGGCTTATGCTGAGGCTCAATATTTAAAAGAGCAACAAGTAGATTTAATTATCACAGATCATCATGAAGCTGGTGAAAATATTCCGGAAGCAGTGGCTATAATCAATGCCAAAGTTCCAGGTGAAGCATATCCTTTTTTGCAACTGGCCGGTGTAGGAGTCGCCTTTAAATTATTACAGGCAATTGCAGTAGAGATCCCAGAAATTAAGGAGTTTGTATTTGAAAATTTAGATCTGGTAGCTTTTGGAACAGTAGCGGACATAGTGCCCCTTTTGGGAGAAAATCGGGTCTTAGTAAAGTATGGCCTGGAGCAGATTGGTCGAACCAAAAATATTGGGTTAAAAACCCTAATTGAAACGACGTTTTTGAAAGACCGAGAGATAAATTGCGGTCATATTGGCTTTATGTTAGCTCCCCGCATCAATGCCGCCGGAAGAATTGGCAATCCGAGCATCGGAGTGAAATTGTTTTTGACTAAAGATCAAAATATGGCATATCAATTAGCAAAAGAATTGGAGAATGATAATCAAAATCGGCAAGAGATTGAAAATAATGTGTTGAAAGAGGCCTTGCGCCAAATCGAAAATGAAAAAGACTGGCAAGAAGAGCATGCCTTAGTTTTGGTAGGAGAAGGTTGGCATTTGGGAGTAATTGGGATTGTAGCTTCGAAATTATTAGAAATATATCACAAACCCGTAGTATTAATTAGTATGGAAGGGGAAGAAGGGCGCGGGTCCGGGCGAGGAA
>JANQHU010000009.1 GCA_028282485.1 Bacillota bacterium | reverse complement strand
ATTTACTTAAAAAAACAAAATAAAAAATGAAACTTACTTTATCTTTATGGATATTTTAGCTCCATTTTTTACAAATTTTTACTTCGTGCGATTACCGTGATTTTTAATTCTCAATTTTTTTAAGCCTCTGGAGAAATCTGCTGCATGGAATTAATCCTTTCTAAATAAAGCTTGGCTAAGGCATCAGCCTCTTCTAGACTACCGGCTTCCGAATAAATTTTAAAGACTGGTTCTTCCGCGTCCGGGAGGACCAGGGCCCAACCTGTTTCATGAAAAATTTTTAAGCCATCGGTAGTATCTAAATCATTACTCTGATTTTCTTCAAATAATTGCCGCATTATCCGTCCTTTTTCTTCCCAAGGACAATCTATTTCTTGACGAGTAATATGCAGCTCTGTGATTAATTTTTTAGTATCTGACAGGGATATTTTCTCTTTGGCCATTAATTCTAAGATCTTAACCAAACAAAAAGCAGCATCAAATTGAGGATGATGTTGATACTTTTCATCCATATCGGAAAAAAGTTTTTCCTGAACAGTTCGTTCCATCACGGAACGAGGATGGGCTTTGGTCCGAACAATCTTCCCTTGAAACTCTGAAGCTAATTCTTCAATTATTTGGGAAGCATTTATTGGTACTGGTAAAGTAGTTTTCGGAGATGTTTTTAAGACTATATAGGATAAAACGGCAACTAATTCGTCTTCAGTGATCATTTCCCCATTTTCATCAAGTAGCATTAACTTTTCCCCATTATGGGTTGGTAAGATTCCCAGAGTTGCCTGATGGCTTTGAAGCGTGCTTTTAATCTCTTCTAAAATTTGTTGTTGATTTCCCTCGATTTTTGACACGGGTACTACTTCACAATGCAGCTCTTCAAAGAAAGCGGGCAACAGAAACGAAAGACTGCTATTTTCATAATAAGCTACGATCCGAAAGTTAGCTTTTTGAATTAATTTTTTAGCTTCCGAGCTGATGAAACCTTGCAGATAAGGTTGCAGCATCTGGGGCACAAACATTAATTCTCCGAAACTATCGGCTGCTGCTCTGGGAAAATCTTCGGTGCAAAAGGAATTTTCCAAGGACCGTTCTTTATTCTTGGCAATATGAATTCCTTGTTCATTAAAGAATTCAATTACCATATTTTGACTATTTTGAGAATCTACTCTTAAATAAACTCCTCCATGGGCCTGAAGATTTACCAAAGCATAGCGGGCTAAGGGCAGGGGAATAGTGCCTAAATCGTAAACATTAGTTCCAGAAGCCAAAACTCCGGCCACCATGGCTCTTTTTAATACTTTGGCCTGTTTAAAATTATCACAACTAATAGTAATGGTAGAACCTCGCTGCAATTGGGCCCCAAAAGCTGTTCCAATTTTGGCAGTAAATTCCGGAGTGATCTCATAACCAACGATTCCGCTAATACCATTATTACCAAACAAACTACAGGCACTTTTTTTCGCCCAGATTAAACTCTCTGATAATAAACTACCACTATCAATCTTCTTTTCCGGCCAAACCTTGATACCAGTTTTTATAGTCACTTTAGTTCCCAAGGAAACTTTTTCGCCTAACACTGCTCCTTCAAAAATATTATTTTTACCGTGACAATAATTATGATCCGCTAAAATACAACCGCGTAACTCTGAACCAGGCCCAATGTAACAGTTATTTCCAACGGTTGCTTTTTTCAAACTTGTGTTTTCTTCAATTGTTGAATAATTACCGATAACTGTATACTCACTAATTTCCACGCCAGGCTTGATCCGGCTAAAATCACCAATTAAAACCGGCTTGGTAAGCTTGGCCCGCTGATCAAGATCCGCATTTTCTCCGACCCAGATACCTGGTTCAATCTCCTTGCCAGCAATTTCAATGCTTGTCTCTTGATTTAAAATATCATAATGAGCCTGCCGATATTGTTCAATATTTCCGATATCCGACCAATATCCTTCGGCAATGTAGCCCAAGATTTTTTCACCATTTTCTACCATCTTGGGAAACAGGTCTTTACTAAAATCAAATACTTCGCCTTTCTTAAAATACTTTAGAGCCTCCGGTTCTAAGATATAAATTCCCGTATTAACCGTATCACTAAATACTTCGCTCCAACCTGGCTTTTCTAAAAAGCGCTCAATTTTACCATCTTCTTTGGTAATTACCACACCATACTCTAAAGGATTCTTTACTCTAGTCAAAACTAAGGTCGCCATTGCTTGATTTTGCTGATGAAAAGCAATGGCAGCGGAAAGATCAATATCTGTCAAAGAATCACCACTAATTACTAAAAAAGTCTCACTCAGGATTTCCTAA
>JANQHU010000008.1 GCA_028282485.1 Bacillota bacterium | reverse complement strand
CGTCTATTGAGCCACCGCCATCGATTACCAGAGGAGTTGACGCTTACTTTTTAAGCGGGGTAGTCAAAATGGAGGAACGGTTAATAATCTTACTTAATTTAGAAAGGGCCTTATCAACCGATGAGGCAAGAGAAATCTCCCAGTTTAGATCGGAGGTTTAAAATGTTTAGAATCGAGGATCTCAATAATTTTCAACGGGATGTTTTGAAGGAAATCGGCAATATCGGAGCCGGACATGCAGCTACCGCCTTGTCACAATTACTGGCAGATAAAATAAATATGACTGTCCCGGCAGTATCAATTTTACCCCTTGACCAAGTTCATAATCTTTTGGGGGGACCCGAAGAATTATTAGTAGGAATCTATATGCGGGTGTTTGGCGAATCACCGGGAAAAATTATTTTTTTATTTTCATATCAAGATGCCCTAACGTTGGTTGATAAATTAACCGGTAGTAAAATCGGTTTTACGCAAAATTTAGGAGAATTTGAAGAATCTGCTCTCAAAGAGATCAGTAATATCATGACAGGAGCTTATTTGAATGCTTTGGTTAGGTTAACAGGGTTTACCCTGATTCCCTCAGTGCCGGCATTTGCTTGTGATATGGCGGGAGCGATTATTAATTCGGCTCTGCTAGACTTTGGAGTAATGGGAGACCATGCCCTAATAATTGAGACCCAGTTTAGTATTACTGAGCGTCAGATTAGGGGGCATTTCTTCTTGGTTCCGGACCCGGGGGCATTAGAGGTTATTTTAAATGCTCTGGGGGCAGGACCAACATGCAAGGAGTAACTCTGATTGTCTCGATGGCAGAAATGAAGTTTTCAAGAGCTCCTGATCAATTAGTAACCCTGGGTTTAGGTTCTTGCATCGGTGTTTGTATGCATGAACCGTTGCTGAAAATCGGTGGGTTAGCCCATGTGATGTTGCCGGAAGACTCTTTAGCAATTGATAAAAGTAATAAAGCTAAATTTGCCAATACAGCAGTTCCGCTGTTAATTGAAGAGCTAGTGAAAATGGGGGCTAATTCTGAACGTTTGGTTGTCAAAATGGTGGGCGGGGCTCATATGTTTTCTTTTGGTAAAAATGATAATTCATTGAATGTAGGAAGTCGTAATCAAATGGCGATTGAAAATATGTGTAAAAAGTACGGCATTCATATTATTGGTAAAAGTATTGGTGGCAATGCTGGAAAAAGTATTACCTTTGACTTAGAAACGGGAAATGTCAGAGTCCGGTCATTGAATGCTAATATTTGTATTATTTAATTTGATAGTTTGATAATTTACTTATTTGTTTTGTTTGTGATCACGAAAATATTTTATAATCTCAAGGAAGGAAATTTGATATTAACCGGCGGTTTTTGCAAAAGTTAGTATCAAATAACCCAGTTAGGAGGGCGACAATGACAGGTGGCAAAACGGTTCAGGGAGAAGATATGCTCTGGGAAACCTATTTAGCTACAAAATCGCCAGCGATTAGAGAAACAATTATTTTAAAGTATGCGCCATTAGTGAAGTATGTAGCTGGCCGCGTAGCAATAGGATTGCCATCAAATATTGAATTTGACGATTTAGTTAGTTTTGGTGTTTTCGGCTTAATGGATGCCATTGAAAAGTTCGACCCTTCCCGGGGAATCAAATTTGAGACCTATGCCATTGCGCGAATTCGCGGTTCAGTGTTGGATGGCTTAAGAAGTAATGATTGGGTGCCTCGCTCGGTGCGGCAAAAGGCGAGAGAATTAGAAAGAACCTGTGTCGAATTAGAAAACAGATTGGGAAGAACAGCTACTGATCAAGAAATATATACGGCCATGAATATGACCAAAAACGAATTTCACCAGTTACTTTCTGAAGTTAGTTGTACAACTTTAAGTTCTTTGGATGAGCTCTGGTCGGTTAATTCCAGTGATGATGATTCCGTAAGGGTTTTAGATTTGGTACGAAATAATGATAGTGAAGATCCCTTACATCATGTGGAGATTGAAGAATTAAGAACTACCTTAGCTGGGGCTATTGATAGTTTGCCGGAGCGAGAACGCATGGTAGTTGCTCTTTATTATTATGAAGGCTTGACTTTGAAAGAAATTGGCGAAATTATGGAAATATCCGAATCAAGGGTCTCCCAAATACATACCAAAGCAATTTTTAGGTTAAGAGGGAGATTAAATCGCTGGCGAAAATCCATTGTTGAGGTGTAATTAACCATGTTTAAACCTCTTGATTTGCAAACAATGCTGCCTCGTTCGCTTCAGTTGCAGAAAATTCAACTGGTGCAAAATGTGAGGCCGATTAGTGAACAACAAGAGGCGACCAGAGAAATGCAGGCGCGGGTTAAAAAGCGCGAAGAGACTGTCCCCAAAAGCAATGAAACTGCTGCGCAGAGTCGAACAA
>JANQHU010000003.1 GCA_028282485.1 Bacillota bacterium | reverse complement strand
TATTATATCACATAAAGGGGCTTCTTGGACTTTTTTATTGCCCAAAGCTATTGATATTTCAAGGTTCTTCTCGCTTTATTTAAGTGCGAAAGTTGAATTATTATAAAAAACTGCTCAAGATTCGTCAAGAAAGCCCGGCCTTAATTTACGGAAAGTTTACTCCCCTTCCTAGTCCATCAGAAAACGGTTATACTTATTTACGAGAACTAAACGGAGAGCGATTTTTAGTTATACTTAATTTAAAAGCAGAAACGATCACTTATGAGATTCCAGAAGATTTAAAGCAGGCTAAAGTACGAAGCCTATTATCTAATTATAAAAAAGTACCTGATTCATTGTCCCAAATCAAACTCCGCCCTTATGAAGCGATAGTTTATCGAGTGGGGAGTTTATAGTCTCGCGGTTCTAGTGTGCTTGATTATTATTTGTGGTGACCTTATTTATGGTTTTTAATTGATTTTGTTGACAGATTAAAGGTAATCTCACTATAATAAAATAGATGTTTGAAATTATAAGAAATATTTTTTGTTGTGTATGCTTGTTTAGTAATAGCAATATTGTTAGAGGCAAGAAAAATAGAGGTGAATAATATGGAAGAATTAAGAGCCAAATCACCCGAAGAGTTGAACTTAATATTAGAGGAATTGGTTTTGCAAGTTTATCCCATTTTAAAAGAAAAACTAAAAAAAATAGTTTTATTTGGTTCCTATGCAAGAGGTGACTATGATGCTGAGTCGGATATTGATGTTATGATCATGGTAAATGCTGATGAAAGGGAATTGAAAAAATATGGGACAAGCCTTTCGGATATTATCTTAACTCTGGATTTAAAATATGACGTTTTAATTGCAGAAATAGTGCAAAGTTATCACCAATTTATTAGATATCTCGATGTGTTGCCCTTTTATCAAAATATTCAAAATGAAGGGATTGTATTTTATGAACAATGATCAGATTGAGTTATCAAAATATAGATTGCAAAAAGCAAAAGAGGATTTAAAGAATGCAGAAATTAGTCTGGAAAACAATTTTTTTAAAGGTTCCATAAATCGTTCGTATTATGCAATTTTTCATGGTATTAGAGCAATTCTTGCTTTGGATTTATTTGATTCTAAAAAACATTCCGGTATAATCGCGTTCTTTCAAAAAAATTATGTTTTAACGGGTAAATTTGAAGTTTTATATTCAAAAATTGTTAAAAATGCTTTTGTAATTCGTAATAAGAGTGATTATGATGACTTTTTTATTGTTGGGAAAAGCGAAGCTAAAGAACAATTTGAGAATGCTGAGATTTTTCTTAAAAAGGTAGAAGCTTATCTAAAAGCTGTTTGGGTTAGCTAATAAAGATTTAGTGAAGAAGAAATAAAACATACTAGAGAAGATATAGAAATACTTAATTTAAAATTTATGTTAATATATAACAAAAAAACCTAGAACAATGCTATCAGGGTTGCAACTCGCCATCCTTGTCATTTGACAAGTTAAAAATAAAATAGTATAATTCTTTCAATTAAATATGTTCAAGACGATGAACAGGAGGAGCAGGCTGCGAAGCGGTCAAGAGAGGAACTGTTTTGGTGGAAGGTTCTCCGTGAGAGGGTTTGCGGGTCGCCTGGGAGTCATTCGGAATGAACAAAGGAAGTTTATGTTTTGAGTAGTTTCGAACGGGATTAGCCCGATAAAGCTAAGCTAGAGCGCCCATATTTGGGAATTTAGGTGGTACCGCGGAGTTATGTTGACTTTCGTCCTGAAATGACGAGGGTCTTTTTTGTATTTTGGGCTTTTTGTTTGCTTTTTTGGTGCTTTTACAAATTTTTTTATAAATTTTTTATTTTAGGAGGGTTTCTATGAGTCTGTCAAAAGTTTATAATCCCCAAAGTGTCGAAAATAAATGGTATCAAAAGTGGTTGGAGAATAATTATTTTCACGCCGAAGTTGACCAGAGTAAAAAACCTTACTGTATCGTGATTCCCCCACCGAATGTTACCGGGGTTTTGCATTTAGGGCATGCTCTGGATGAGACTTTGCAAGATATTTTAATTCGCTGGCGGCGCATGCAGGGTTATAATGCTCTTTGGTTGCCAGGCACGGATCATGCGGGAATTGCTACCCAGGCTAAGGTGGAAGAGGCTTTGGCTAAGGAAGGGCTTTCCAAAGATGAGCTGGGCCGGGAGGAGTTTTTAAAACGGGTCTGGGCTTGGAAAGAAGAGTATGGCGGCACCATCATTAGCCAGTTGAAACGCTTAGGCTCCTCCTGTGATTGGGAGCGAGAACGGTTTACCATGGATGAAGGTTGTTCCCAAGCGGTGCGGGAAGTCTTTGTCCGGCTTTATGAGAAGGGGTTGATTTATCAAGGCAGTTATTTGGTAAACTGGTGCCCCAAATGTCATACCACGATTTCTGATATTGAAGTCGAACACGAACCCCGGGACGGGAATCTCTGGCATATTAAATATCCTCTAGTAGAGGGAACGGGTTATATCGAAGTGGCTACTACTCGTCCGGAAACCATGTTAGGGGATACGGCGGTAGCGGTAAATCCTAAGGATAGCCGTTATCAGAATTTAATTGGTAAAGAAGTGCTCCTCCCCTTAGTTAACCGACCCATTCCCATTATTGCCGATGCTTATGTGGATATGGAGTTTGGGACGGGAGCAGTAAAGATTACGCCGGCCCATGATGTCAATGACTTTGAGATGGGCCAGCGACATCAGCTGCCCCAGATTACGGTAATTGGTTTTGATGCCAAGATGACTGCCGAGGCCGGGGCTTTCGCTGGTTTAGATCGTTATGAATGTCGTCAAAAGGTGGTAGCGGAATTAGAAAAAATTGGTTTGTTAATTAAGGTAGAATCCCATTCTCATGCCGTGGGCCAGTGTTATCGCTGTGACAATATTGTGGAACCATTAATTTCGAAGCAATGGTTTGTGAAGATGCCGCCTTTAGCCAAACCGGCGATTAAAGCGGTGGTTGAGGGGGAGATCAGCTACGTACCAGAAAGGTTTACCAAGATTTATCTAGGTTGGCTGGAAAATATTCGGGATTGGTGTATTTCGCGGCAGTTATGGTGGGGCCACCGGATTCCGGTATGGTATTGCGGGGATTGTGGGGCTACTTTGGTCTCCAGGGAGGACTTGACTAAATGCTCCCAGTGTGAGAGTGCTAATCTGGAGCAGGACCCGGATGTTTTAGATACCTGGTTTTCTTCCGCTTTATGGCCTTTTTCTACTTTAGGGTGGCCGGAGCAAACTCCGGAATTAGATTATTTCTACCCGACTTCGGTGTTAGTAACGGGCCGGGATATTATCTTTTTCTGGGTGGCCCGGATGATCTTTATGAGCTTGGAGTTTATGGAGCAGAGGCCCTTTGAAAAGATTCTCATCCACGGTTTGGTGTTAGATAAATACGGCAAGAAAATGAGTAAATCCCGTCCGGAGACTATTGTTGATCCGGTGGAGATTATTGATAATTTTGGGGCGGATACCTTACGCTTTACTCTGGCTACCAACACCGCTCTGGGTCAGGAACAGCGTTTTCAGATGGAGAAGGTGGAAGGTAGCCGGAATTTCACTAATAAAATTTGGAATGCAGCCCGGTTTGTACTAATGCATTTAGAAAAAGAAACGGCCCGGGGCCCAGTCTCTGAAACTAAGGGACAGGAACAACCGGAGTTATTAAAAAGATTTGCGGCGGGAGAAATAGACACCATTGCCCCAGAATGGTTAGAGCTACCGGATCAGTGGATTTTAAGCCAACTCCAGGAGTTAATTGCTAATGTAACCAAATCTCTGGAGAAGTTTGATCTGGGGACCGCGGTGGCGGCCATCTATGAATTTTTATGGAGTGAGTATTGTGACTGGTATATCGAACTTTCCAAAGCTCGTTTAAATAACGCAGAAAACCCGGTGGTTCGCCTAGTGGCGCAAGGGGTTTTGGTTCGGGTTTTACGGCAAACAATGGAGCTGTTGCATCCTTTTATGCCCTTTTTAACCGAAGAGATTTGGCAGGCCTTACCTCATCACGGGGAGAGCATTGTGATTACCCCGTGGCCGGAAGTAGTGCCCGGCTTCTGCCAACCGGAAGCGGAAGCGGAAATGGCGGTAATTATCGAGACAATTCGGGCCTTACGTAATATTCGGTCGGAGGCCAATCTACCCCAAGGCAATAAGCTGCCGGCTATTTTTGCGGCCGCACCAGAAAAAAGGCGGATTCTCGTCCGGAATGAGCCCTATTTAGTTAATCTGGCCGGCTTAAGTGAGATCGAATTTTGGCCAGAGGAGTCCGTGGCCCCGGAAAAAGCGGTCAGCGCGGTGATCCCCGGCATTAAAATTTTTGTTCCTCTGGCGGGTTTGGTAGACCTTAATAAAGAGCGGGAACGGCTCCAAAAAGAGTTGGCTCAATTAGAAAAAGAGATGGTCAAGTTAAAAGCTCGTTTGGCAAGCGAGGCCTTTGTTGGAAAAGCCCCCCCTCAGGTAGTGGCTAAAGAAAAAGATAAATTAAGCAATTTTAATGATAAAGTGCTGAAAATCCAGGAACGTTTACAGCAATTAGACTAGGTTTTTCTCGCTGGCGTCCAGAAAGAAGCTTGAGATTAAGAGGATTTATCTGATGTTTAGCGAATTTCTAGTTCTAGAAAGACTTTTTGGGGGATTTATGTAGGGGAGGAAGAGCCCTTGGCTTTAAATATCATCGAGGGAATCATTAGATTATTAGGTTTCATCGTTCTCTTTTTATATGGGATAAATAATTTTGGGGATGGCGTACAGAAATTAATTGGCGAAAAGATTCGTTTTATTTCGGAACATAAAGCCCGACGGCTCTTTTTCACTATTACTACCGGAGGCTGGATCGCCGCTTTATTACAGAGTAATCTGTTGACTTTTGGCATTATTTCCAGCCTGGTTAATACGGGCTTGTTGCAGATGTTACCGGCTTTATGGTTAATGATGGGAGCTAGCTTGGGCTTAACCATAACCCCCCTGTTAATGGCCTTTAATATTCATCCTTATTCTTTCGGCGTATTAGTAGTAGGTTATTTTATTTATTTTTTTGCCAAGCGGCATACCTGGCATTATATTGGCCAGATTATTTTCAGTCTGGGATTAGTTTATCTCAGCTTTTTTATGCTTTACGAGACTTTTTTGGTTGTTAATCAAAACCATCTTTTAATCGGGATTATTAAAAATATTTTTAGTAATCCCTGGTTAGGCTTTTTAATTGGTTTTGTCTTAACTACGCTGTTAAGAAATAGTAATTTGGTTATTGTTTTATTGCAAGCAATGGTAGGCGTTTGTCTCATTTTACCCAATGAATTTTTTTTGAGCGGGGCCATTGCGGTGATCATCGGGGCCAATATTGGTAGTACCATTATTAATATGATCGGCGGCATCGAGTGGACCGTGGCGGCTAAAAGAGCAAATTGGTTACATTTTTGGTTTAACCTCTCCACGGGCTTAGTTTGGATTATCTTTTTGCCTTTTTTCACCAAGACTACTATTTGGTTAGCGGGGATAGGCGGGGATTTAGTTTTTTGGATGGGACAAGAAGTTTTTGGTTGGCCCCTAAGTTTTATTCAGCAAATAGTTAACCAGCAGCAATTAATTTATGTTTGGCAGTTGGTAATTGGACATGTTCTGTTTAATCTCTCTGTCTCCCTTTTTTGGTTGCCCCTAACATTATGGTTAAACCGTTTGAAAATTGCCTGGTTTGCGGAAACCAAAAAAGGCCGTACGGCCTATGGCAAAAAGAGTTTTCTGGATCGGCGGGCCTTGCAAAGCCCAGCTTTAGCTCTGGTTTTGGTTTTACATGAAATAAACGAGATGGCGAAACTGACCCAAGAAATGTTAAAATTAGCGAAAGGCGCTTTTTTAAAAGGGCAGACTAATCAGTTTGATCATATTGAACGATATGAAGAAATAATTGATACCTATCAGGAAAGAATAACCGCTTATTTATCAGCTTTGTTAGCGGAAAATACTTTAACTGAAGGTCAATCCCACCAAACGGCCAATCTCTTACGGGTTGTGGGGGATATTGAGCGAGTAGGGGATCATGCTACCAGTATTGCCTTATTGGCGGTGCGCCGTTATCAGGAGGAGTTACCCTTTACGGATATTGCTTTAAATGAAATGGAGCTTTTATTTGGCAAAGTAATTGATATTTATCAGAAAGCTGGTAAAGCACTAAATAATAATGATACGGATTTGGCCAAACAATTAAAAAGCCGGGCCGGAAATATTGAAAAGTTGGAAGAGGAGCTGTGTCAAAATCATATTCACCGCTTAAATCACGGCAAATGTTGGCCTGGTTCCGGAGTGGTTTATACTGAAATTTTAAATAATTTATTACGGATTGCGGCCCACTCCCAAAATATTGCCATGGCCATCTTAGATGAAAGTGAGGCTTAAAAATGGGGAGACATAAAATAGTTGCCTCCAAAAAAAGAATTCCGAAGCTAAAATTAAACCCGCGGCGGCGGGAAAGGTTAATTGAAATTGTGGGGATTCTCTTAATCGGAATTGCGCTTCTGGCCCTAGCAGCATTGTTATCAAAAGACGTGGGTTTTGTAGGCGGAATTATGAAAAATATTTTACATTATATTTTTGGCCAAAACGGTTCTTTCATCCCGGCAATTTTCATAGCATTTATGGGAGGGCTCCTTTTATGGCAGCGCAATGTTAGTTTTTTGCGGCGCTCCTTGTCAAT
>JANQHU010000437.1 GCA_028282485.1 Bacillota bacterium | reverse complement strand
GCGTTGGAAAAAGAAACAGTAGCAATCCTGATCCCTGCTTTTAATGAAAGCCGGAGAATTCAAGATACGGTAAAAGCCATCATGAATAGCAATAAAGTCGATCAAGTTATTGTGATTAACGATTGTTCTACGGATGCTACCGGAGAGCTTGCTCATCAGGCTGGAGCCCGGGTCTTAAATTTGCAGCAGAATTTAGGCAAAGGCGGAGCCTTAAATTTTGGGTTGCAACATATTGAAAGCTCAATCATTGGTATTTTAGACGGAGATCTAGGCAAATCAGCCCTCGAAATCGAACGCTTATTGGAGCCGGTCTTATCTAATAAAGTGGACATGACTATCGGCCGTTTTCCTCCAGCCAAACGCAAAGGAGGCTTTGGACTGGTCACCGCCCTGGCCCGGAAGGGAATACGCATGTTTACTGGTTTAGAAGTGGCTTCTCCCTTATCGGGTCAAAGAGTGCTGCGCCGAGGGATTATTGAAAAGATCGGAACTTTTGAGTCGGGTTTTGGAGTGGAAGTTGGTTTGACCATTGATGTTTTCCGGCATGGTTTTCGAGTTAAAGAGATCCCGGTACAAATGAGTCATTCCGAAACTGGCCGAAATTTAGCGGGTTTTTTGCATCGCGGCCGCCAATTTTTGGATGTTTTAAGAGTGTTAACCAAACGTTTATTTCACAAGAGGTGAGACTGACTTGGAAACTGCAGAGTTTTTTGCGCCCTTACTAAATTCCCTAAGTCGTTACTTAATTATTTTATTAGCGTCTTATTTTTTAACAATTTTAACTTATCCTTTTATGATTGGATTAATTACCAAAGCTGGTTTGGTTAAGACTAATTATTTAGGTGAAAAGATCCCGGTAGCCGCGGGACTTTTATTTGTATTAATTATTCCGATTGTGGTTGTTTTAGGGCAGTTACTGAAGGTATCTTCTTTTACCTCCATGTCTACTTTCTTATTTTTATTTATTATTATTAGTAGTGGTTTAATGGGTTTTTTGGATGACACCCTGGGTAATCATCAGGAAAAGGGTTTAAGGGGTCATTTGGCTGCCTTAATCAAGGAAAAGAGACTGACTACGGGTGGTTTTAAATTAGTATTTGGAGTTATTTTAGGATTATTGTTGGTTATTGGGAATAATTCTATCTTACAAATAAATTATACCTGGTTTAGTTTAGTTGATTTTTTCTTATTTTGTTTGGCGGTGAATGTGATCAATAGTTTTGATTTACGTCCCGGCCGGGCTGGCAAAGTATTTGTGGTGGGATTTATTTTAATAGTTGCCTTTAGTAAAAATTTTGCCGACTACTTAGGCCTCTTTTTACCGATTTTAGCGGTTTTACTTTATTACCTACCTTTTGATTTACGCAGTCTTGTGATGCTTGGCGATACCGGTTCTAACCTCTTAGGGGCCTCGTTAGGGATGATGTTGGTCTGGATGCTTAGCGATTTGGGAAAAATAGTTGTATTACTAATTTTAATAATTTTACAGATCGTAGCTGAGAAATACTCTTTGACGAGAATCATTGAAAAAGTAAGTCTGCTAAAATATCTGGATGATTTAGGCCGGAGGAGAGTTT
>JANQHU010000427.1 GCA_028282485.1 Bacillota bacterium | reverse complement strand
TTTTGAAACAAGAAATCCCCGAAATTAAGAGTGTGGAAAAGGTGGACTAGTCTTTTTATTCCCCAAATGATTCTTAAAATTATTTGGGGAATCTTTATTAAAAAATTTTTAAAAAGAGGAAACCTCTGGAGCCGAATCTTCGTCAAAATAACGAAAGGGGCGAGATTAATGATAAGTAGAAGGAAATTTTCATTGAAAATTTTTTGGATAGGGATGTTAATTCTCTTGATGACTTCCCCTTTATTAGCTGCTAACCAGGATGTAGCTAATACTTTTCGGAAAGCCTTACAAAATAAGAATATTAAGCAATTAACCAAAATAATTCATCCCCAAGGGCTAATCGTGGCCAGAAGCTATAATAAAAAGAGTCCCAATCGCGGCCAGGAATTCTTTCAAAGAGTTTCCCGGTTAACTCCTGATTTTCAAGTAGCTGCTGGTAGCGAATTACCCTTAGACTTTTTGTACTTATTTGGCGGCACAACCCGGGTCAAAAATTTAAAGCGGTTAAATCAAGACTGGAAAAAAGCTTCTTTTGACCCCCATTCTTTAGACTCCTTACGGGTTTTTGCCACCAGAGTGATCAGCTTTGTTACCAAAAAAGCGCCAGGCTTTACCCCTACAGTAGTCAGAGTTAATGATGATTATTTAGTCTTAACGGAAGCTGAAGTTAATAATGGTTTATTATCCGGAGCAGTAGCCGTCTTTTGGAAAGGTTATTTGAGGGCGGTAATTGATTTTCGTTAAATCTCCGTTAAATGTCAGACCTTTAATTTAAAGCGGGGTTAATTCTTTAAGGGAAGCTTGATATAGCAGGTACAGCCTGCTTTTTTGTTGCAAAAAAATAAAAATTTTTTAAAAAGCCTTGACCTCAGGAGGATTTTGCTATATTTTATTAAAGTAAAATAATAACGAGGTAAAAATAGAGAGAGAAAAGAGGGAACAGATTGGTAAATATTATTCGGATCATTGATGTGACAAATCGGGACGGGGTCCAAACCTCACGCTTAGGGTTAGCCAAATTAGAAAAAACGATTATTAATATTATGCTCAATGAGATTGGGGTTTATCAAAGTGAATATGGTTTTCCCACCACTCGGCATGAGACCAATTATTTAAATGCAAATTTAGAATTAATCGAGAAGGGCTTGCTCACGCCCATAAAATTAGAAGGTTGGATTAGGGCAATTCCCCAGGATGTTCAGTTAGCCAAAAAGTTAGTCCCCGGCCTGAAACATTTAAATATATCTGCTTCTACTTCTGGACAATTAATTACTGGCAAGTACCAAGGCCGCAAGACCAAAAAGGACGTACTGAAAGACTTAACTAGCGCCCTGCAAACGGCGCGAGAACTAGAAATTGAATCCGTGGGGGTCAATGCCGAAGATGCTTCCCGAACTACGGTTGATTTTTTGATTGAGTTTGCCTTATTAGCCAAAGAAAATGGGGCGGCTCGCTTTCGCTATTGCGACACTTTAGGCTTTGATGATCCTTTTACGGTTTATGACCGCGTCCGCACCATTGCCGAAGCCGTCCAAATTGATATTGAAATGCATTGCCATAATGATTTAGGAATGGCCGTAGCCTGTTCCGTCGCCGGAGCAAAGGCGGCCATTGACAGTGGCGTTGATGCTTATATTAATACCACCATTAACGCCATGGGGGAACGGGCCGGCAATGCTGATCTGGTTTCGACCCTGTTGGCAATCTTAAAATCAAGTGGTTTCCAGAATGAAAAATACCAGTTAGACCAACGGATCAATTTAAAAAAGAGTTGGGAATTAGCTAAATACGCTTCCTTTGCTTTTGGGGTGCCCATCCCCATCAATCAAGTGGGAGTCGGCGATAATGCTTTTGCTCAC
>JANQHU010000423.1 GCA_028282485.1 Bacillota bacterium | reverse complement strand
ATCACCTCATCGTTTTATTTTTCTTCGATAAGGTTATCCTTATTAGGACAAAATCCTAAACGGTTTAATAAGACAATATCATAAACGGTTCAGAGAAGGTTTTGGGTTTTTGAAAGCTTTCTTGACAAAAACCACGGCAAACCTTAAAATTATAATAATATAGAATACTAAAAGTTAGCCCTCAAACTATTCATAACCCTAAATGATAAACATGTTAAAAATAAATGATAAAGGTTGTTGTTGCCATGTCCAATTCCTCGAATTTGAATCACCCGCTGTTAGCGGAACTAAATCAGCTCCGCCAGGAACGAAACGCCGTTATTTTAGCCCATAATTATCAAAATGATGAGATTCAAGCTTTCGCGGATATTATTGGCGATTCCCTGGCTTTAAGCCAAGCGGCTGCTCAAACGGAAGCTGACGTAATTGTCTTCTGCGGAGTCCATTTTATGGCAGAAACAGCAGCCCTCTTAGCTCCACAAAAAACCGTGCTGTTACCAGCCAGTGACGCTGGCTGCCCCATGGCGGATATGGCGGATGCCGAAGCCGTGACAAAGTGGCGCCAACGCTATCCCCAAGCGGCCGTAGTTACTTATGTCAACTCTTCCGCTGCTGTAAAAGCGGTTAGTGATTACTGTTGCACTTCGGCTAATGCAGTCAAACTAGCCCAGAATATTCCCGAAACGGAGATTATCTTTTTACCGGATCAAAATTTAGGTAGTTTTGTGGCTCAGCAAGTACCGGAAAAGACCTTTCATCTCTGGCCAGGTTACTGTATTACCCATCACCGGGTTACCTTAGCCGAACTGGAGGCGGCTCAAAAAGCCCGACCCCAGGCCCAGGTCTTAATTCACCCGGAATGTCAACCGGAAGTAGTCGCCCAGGCCGATTTTGCCGGGAGTACCTCCCAGATTATTAATTATGTTCGCCGGTCAAATCAGACAGAGTTTATTATTGGTACCGAAATGGGAATTCTCTATTCATTAAAAAAAGAAAATCCCGCAAAAACTTTCTATTTATTAACTCCTGGTCTTATCTGCCCCAATATGAAGAAAACAACGGTGGAAAATCTTTATCAGGCTTTAAAAACGCTCCAGTCGGTAGTTACCGTGCAACCCGAGATTCAAGCCCAAGCCCGAGTTGCTTTAGAACGGATGCTTGAATATGTCTAGATTTTAGGTGAAATAACAATGCCAAACTCTTTTCCCGAAAAAATCCCCCCCCTAGCAGATACCGCGCCGGTAATTATTATTGGCAGCGGCCTGGCCGGGTTATATACTGCCTTATTAATCAGCCAAACCCATACCGTCATTTTAGTAACAAAAGATGCTTTGGCCGAAAGTACGACTCGCTATGCCCAAGGCGGGATTGCGGCGGCTCTGGGAGCTAATGATTCGCCCCGCTCCCATTACGAAGATACCATCATGGCCGGGGCTGGGCTCTGCCATTCGGAAGCAGTTGCCACTTTAGTCCATGAAGGACCTGCTAAAGTACGGCATCTCATTAGTCTGGGGGTTCCTTTTGACCAAGCCGGAGGGCAAATCTCCTTAACTAAAGAAGCGGCCCATAGTCACCGCCGGATCTTACACGCAGCCGGGGATGCTACGGGTCGTGAAATTGCCAATACCCTCCTAGAACTAGTTCGAAAATCACCCCGAATCCGGATTTATGAAAAACATTTTGCCGTGGCCTTGACTACCAGGGAGCAGCACTGTGCCGGACTGATTACTTTAGCTCAGAACCAATTACACCTCTTTTTAAGTGGGGCTGTAGTCATCGCTACGGGTGGCTTAGGCCAAATTTTTCAGAAGACTACCAATCCGGCGATTACTACCGGGGAAGGAATTGCTCTGGCTTACCAAAGCGGAGTTGCTTTGCAAGATTTAGAGTTTATTCAATTTCATCCTACCGCTTTAGCCTATCC
>JANQHU010000339.1 GCA_028282485.1 Bacillota bacterium | reverse complement strand
GCATCCAGGTTATCACGCAGCCCAGCCAATAAATGGCCCGCCGTACAGTCCAGCATCTTTTGTTCTTCTTGTTCCCCGGTGAGAGTTTCCCCGTCTGGCAAGCGCCTCACATATAATCTATTAGTTTCAACAATGGCGGCCGGGGATTGCCCGGGCAACCATTTTCCTTTTTTGGTTATCCCGATGGGAAGGACTTCGTATTTTTCCTTATCCAAAGCACTCATTACTGAATTAGCTGACAAAATCGAAATCTCGTGTTCTCCCGAACAACCGCCGTATATTAAACCCACCTTAATTTTAGCCATAGAAAATACCCCCGTTCACCATGACGCTTTTTTAGTAAAAAATTCTATTTAATTATAATTTCGCTTTTTTTTATCAGTTCCCTCCAAATTTTTAAGTTTATTTGAATTTATTTACCAAAATTTTTTAGGATCGTTTCCTCGGGTAAGTTCAGTTCTTTTTTTAATTGTCGATACTCCTCAATGCCGATTTCCCCTTTAGCCAACCGTTCTTTCACTATTTGTAGTAAGGATACTTCTGGTCTGGCTGGGGCCTGAGGCGGGTTTGCGGCTCGGTGCTTTCGTTTGCGAACCCAAAAAACCATCCCTAAAGCTAGTAAAAAATAAATTAAGACCGACTTTACTCCCCAGGGAAGCTGGCTCAAATAACTCCAAATTTTTCCGGCTAGGGAGGGCAAAAAAAAGAAGAGCACCGAAACTCCAAAAACCCAGGCAATTTTTTTCAGCTGCATTAACCTCATTTAAACCACCATCTCAATAGTTATTTAAATATATGATTAACTTAGCCAATTTATGATTTTTTATCCAAGTATCTAATTTTTATTGTTATTATAATAATTTATGTAGTGCTTGGTTCAAGTCCCCAATTAAATCCCCGGCATCTTCTAAACCAACGGAGAGGCGAACCATGTCTGGAGTTACTCCGGCTGCTTTTTGCTCCGCTTCGAATAATTGCTGATGCGTGGTACTGGCCGGGTGAATTACTAAAGACTTGGCATCAGCCACATTGGCTAGTAAAGAAAAGAGTTCTAAATTATTAATAAATTTCTCTCCAGCCGCTAAACCGCCTTTGATGCCAAAAGTAAAGATGGAACCCACCCCCCGGGGAAAATATTTTTCGGCCAGTTGGTAATAGGGGCTCTCTGATAACCCCGGATAGTTAATCCAAGTCACCGCCGGATGTTCCTGCAGAAAAGCCAAAATCTCCCGGGTGTTAGCCACGTGCTTAGCAACCCGCAAGGATAAGGTTTCTAAACCCTGTAATAACAGAAAAGCATTAAAAGGGCTTAAGGCCGCACCAGTATCCCGCAGTAGCTGAATCCGCATTTTGATAATATAGGCTAGCTTTCCTACGGCTTCTACGTATTTTAGGCCATGGTAACTGGGATCGGCTTCCGTCAAACCAGGAAAACGACCGCTTTCGGCCCAAGGGAAATTTCCCGAATCGACTACTACTCCTCCTAAGGTAGTCCCGTGCCCCCCGATAAACTTGGTCGCCGAATGAACCACAATATCGGCCCCGTGTTCGATGGGTTTAAATAAGTAAGGGGTGGCAAAGGTATTATCAACAATTAAAGGTACCCCTTGCTGGTGGGCCAGTTGTGCCACCCGCCCCATATCAATTAAATTAGTCCCGGGGTTACCAATGGTTTCGCAGAAAACAGCTTTAGTTTGCGGGGTAATCGCCCGGCTAAAGTTCTCTGGATCATCGGGATCAACAAAGCGAGTCTTGATTCCCATTTGAGGCAGGGTATGGGCCAAGAGATTGTAAGTACCACCATAAAGGGTACTACTAGCCACGATCTCATCCCCGGCTCCGGCAATATTTAAGATAGCATAAGTGATGGCTGCCGAACCGGAAGCTACTGCTAGGGCTCCTATCCCACCTTCCAAAGCCGCCATTCTTTTTTCAAAGACATCCGTGGTTGGATTCATCAATCTGGTATAAATATTGCCAAACTCTTTTAAAGCGAAGAGGTTAGCCGCATGTTCGGCATCATTAAAAACATAAGAGGTAGTTTGATAAATGGGTACTGCTCTTGAGCCGGTGGTCGGATCCGGCTCTTGCCCAGCATGAATTTGTAAGGTATCAAAACCTAATTTTTTTGCTTTTTTCGTCATTATTTATCACTTCTTTCTTTTAATTCTTCTAGATTATAAGGGGTCTCTTGGTAAACATAATAATTCAACCAATTAGCAAATAATAAATGGGCATGCCCCCGCCATTTCACTAGGGGTTCTTTAGTGAGATCATTTCCCGGAAAATAATTCTGAGGGAGGTCTACTGCCAGACCCCGAGCCACATCTCTTTCATATTCTAACTTAAGGGTTAAGGGTTCG
>JANQHU010000280.1 GCA_028282485.1 Bacillota bacterium | reverse complement strand
GCTAAAATTAAAGCAGGAGTTGAAGCGGAGATTAAGGCCAGATCAAAATCTACTTTGCTTAAGCTTTCTTTCACCCGGGGGAGGTCTGGAAAGTTATCTACATTGGTGTAGCCGACTAATTCAATCTCATATTTTTCGAGAAGTGGTTGCATAATTTGACCCATGCCATTGCCCACCAAAAAGACTCGTTTTTTCTTTAAAATTTCATACAATAATCCGGTAAAATGAAGGCCCCGGCCAATAGAGGCATCACAAAAATGCCGATCCATTGACATCGAGTGATGTTCAAAAAGATCATTTGTTGGGGAAAAACAGGAATTAACTTCCAGAATATCAACTGCTAAAATACCATTAAGCACTTCATCGCGATATGCTTGGATGTGTTGATAAAATAAGTCTTTAAAAGCACTTTCGTAAAAGTTGTCAAAAGCAGGCAATACTTTATGAGCAAGAAAATATACTTCCCCATCTCCGACGCTGGCGAGACTGATTGGTTTATTTTCGTCCATTGCCTGGCGGAATTTTTCTGCTACTTCTTTTATTGATAGTAATTTCGGCATTAAGAGTTCTCTAAAAGTCATCTAGTTACTCATCTCCTTAATTAAGTTTTAACATCTGATTATCTCTTAATAATTTTTGTAATTCAGCCCTGGTCAGTAAATCATTGGCCGAAGTAAATTCGCTAACAATTTGCGGTTCATCGGTGTTTGGTCGACCAGCTTCCGATAGTAACGATTGAATAGCATAGAAATCACCTCGATCTACGGTTCGCCAAACTTCTTCTTCTGATATTAAGACTTCATGAAGCTTTTCTCCAGGGCGGATGCCAGTGAATTTTATTTTTAGATCACGATTATTTATTAATGTTTCGGCGATATCCGTGATCCGAGCGGACCGGATCTTAGGGATATATATTTCACCCGGGTGCGCCTCGGCTAAAGCTGCGAGGATAGTATCTACCGCTTGGTCTAAGGAGAGTAAAAAGCGAGTCATTTCCGGTGTAGTAATGGTCAGTGGACCACCGTTTTGGATCTGCTCCTGAAATAGAGGAATCACGGAACCTCTTGAGGCGAGTACGTTCCCATATCTAACGCAGATAAATCTGGTCTGGGGGTTTGCCATATTTGCTGTCAAAAAAATTCTCTCCTGAAGTGCCTTGGTCATGCCCATCACATTTACTGGTTTGCAGGCTTTGTCAGTAGAGACACCGACTACAGTCTCTAATTTTAAACCTCTTTCTTGAATTGCTCGAACTATATTTTGAGCCCCCAGGATATTGGTTTTAACCGCTTCATAGGGGAAGTATTCACATGAAGGCACTTGTTTCAGAGCTGCTGTATTAATTACAATATCAACGTCGGTTAGTAAGGATGCTACTGATGGGTAGTCCCGGATATCGCCAATTCGAAATTCTGTTAATCGTTCAAAATTATGATAAACATACGCATACTCCTGGGCTTTCTTTTTTTGTTGATACTCAACCTTCAGCTGGTGTTGTTTAGCTTCATCCCTCGAAAAAATGATAATTTTTTTGGGAAAATCAAATTTTCTGGATAGGAGACGATGGAGCATTATTTTACCTAGAGATCCGGTTCCTCCGGTAATTACTACGGTCTTATTAGTAAAAAGATTCAAAGAAACAGCCCTCCTTTACAGTTTGGGGTTCTATTAAAATTTAGACTTTCATATTTTTGAGGCTGTAATATTAGAGAAACTAAACCACTAATAGTGGAAAAGCTTCTTGTTAGTTCTTGATGGGAAAATGTTCTATGATAGGCTATGTGAAATATAAATTGAATGTGTCTGTTAAATTATCATAAAATAGCAACTATTTTTGTGTAGTGTTTAAAAATGATTATTAAATGTTATTTTTGGTTATTTTTTGGAGTTGTGGCGGGAAAATCAGTTAAAACGTTGCATTTTTTTTACATTTGTGTTACAATTTAATTAAACAAATAATTTTAGTAATTTGGCCGAAATTTTCTATTTTAATCGGAGGTTTTAAATATGCACTTTTTTAGAAATATTTTTAGAAAAGTTCAAGGTTTTACTCTGGTTGAAACAATTATTGCTACTTTTATTTTATCCTTGACGGCGATCGTGATTATGAAATCTTTTTATAGTATCAATACCAGTGTTAATTTTAGTTCAATACAAATTACGGCTAATAATTTGGTTAGAGCTCAGATTGAGCAGTTGAAAAAATATGAAAAAGCATCTGATTTAAAAGAAATTATCGCTACTGCTTCCCAAGAAGTTTTTGTTAATGGAGTTGATTATCAAGTTGTAGTCAGTGAGTTATCGCGACCGGAAGGAATGAGTGAAAGTCTAATTCCGGTATCAGTGCGGGTTTTGTGGCCAAAAATCAAGAATATTCCGGCGGGAGAAGTGCGAGCGGTAGTTAATTTTTATAATAGTTTATTCATGAGGTGATTTTTAAACATGAAAAAAAAATATTCTCGTGAAAAGGGCTTTACTCTGATTGAAATGTTAATTGCTTTAAGTATTTCAACCCTAACTATCGTTGGGATTGCAATGGTTTTTACTAACTTTGCCAAAGTGAGCACCGACTTAACTTGGAGTTTGAGGAGTTTAAAAGAAGCTAATTTTCTTTGGGATTCTTTTTTGCAAGACCTAAAATACGCCAAGAGTTTTCAAATTATTAATGAGGAACATTTGGAGTATGCTGATTCTGAAGGTAATAATATTTCTGTTTATGCCGAGCCGATAGTTGATAGTGAATTTAATGCTAAGAGGTTAGTTCAAGTAGTAAATGGTGGAGAACAAAATATTATTAGTGAGAACTTTTGGTATGTTAAGTTTATCAAAGATCCGGAGGATTCCGAGGGTAATAGCCTTTATATTGAGATGTGTTTTGATACTATTCAGCAGCAGGCTTATACATTGGTCTCCTATGTAAGGCTCCTTAATGTATTGTAAGCTTTAAAAAAGGAGGAATTAGTAATGGTTTTTGATAACAATGAAAAAGGTTCCGTTTTTGTGATGGTTTTATTGTTATTAAGCATTTGCAGTTCCTTGGGAATTGCTTTAAATATTTTGTCGGGACTGGAGATGAAATCGACCTTGCTCAAACAAGACCTGATTACAGCGGAGTATATTGCTGAATCGGGAGCGAAAGCAGGTATTCAAGAAGTCTTAGATTATTTAAGCAATAACGAAGATGCCGAAAAATGTAAGCAAGCAGAAGTGAATAAAGCCATTTCTGAAGGTTGTCAATATACGCTGTCTTATAGTCCGGTCTTAAATGCCACTAGCCCTTTAGAAGTAGAGAGAATTAGTATTAATTCCATTGTTAATTATAAAAAGGTGAGTGCTACTGCCAAGGTTGATGTTATTTTAGATTCTAGGTATATTGCGAAAATGTACCCTCCCAATATAATTGATTTAATGCGGGGACAAAAAGATATTGACGGTGGTAGTGAAAATGCCTGGGGAGTTAAAGCTAATAAGGGCTACGGTAAGGCCGGGGAGGATGAAAAAGTATTCTGGCTCTTTAATGATCGTCTTTCCAAAGATAAATTTCGGATTGATTATAACCTAAAATTAACTAACATCCAGAATGCAGAAAAAGATGTCGGGTGTGGAGTTGTTTATGGGGTTCCTACTAATGCTACTGCGGATAATTTTCGGGGTTATATTGCCGGGTATGATGAGGGGGGCAATTCTTTTGCGGTTACCAAATTTTTTGAAAAAGATTATCTAGATAATAATCCAGAAGATATTACTATCGCTACGGAAATTGCCGGGCATCCCCAAGGCCAAACCTATCTGCCGGAATATGATATTTTTCATCCCTTTTTACAATCAAACGGGATCGATCCTTTGGGAAATGACCGGGGTACCTGTATTCTCGCTTTTGACGAATTAGTAGAAAAGATGAATCAATACTATGAAGCCCTCCGTCAAGCGGGTGAAAAGTTACCGGATGGGCGCGAGGTACCGGAGAGGTTTATGAGCACTGCTGAGGGAGACGAACTGGATTTGTACCAGGAACATACGATTAGCGTTGAGATGAAAGAAGAAAAAAGACAAGTTAATTACGGAGAGGTCTATTATCAAAACGATGATGAGATGTATAAACAAATTAATCCGGTTGGGAGTGCTATTAATAAAACATCCTATGAAACTCGCAAAGTACATATTGTCTACATAGATGGGTGTGAGCTGCTCAAATTTGTTGACTTTGAAGATGTAGTAACTCATAAGAGTTTGTTATCCAATTCGCAAATTAATTATAGCCTGCGAAAGATTGATTTAAGCCAAAATACCCGTTCTGGATTGCGTCTTTGGAATGCAGATACGGAATTTAATAATAATCCTGACCTTAGTTTTGGCCAGACGGCAATTAATCCGGCGGGAATCTATTGGTATCGATAAAAATAAGGATTAATAGATAACTTTGAATCAAGTCCCTACCTAAAAAGATAAGGTAGGGATTTTTGCTTGTTACGCCATATTTAACATAAAAAAGAAAACTCTTTAAAATTAACATAGATATATCATAAAATTTACATTGCAAAAATATATAGAGTATGTTATGATTGTTTTGTAAAGATAACGTAGTATTTTTGCAAAGTATTTCGTCAAAAGTTAACACAAAAATGACTTAAGCAGTATATTATTAATAAAGGAGTGGTTAAATGAAAAAGCTGGAAATAGTAACCAGGCCGGAAAAATTAGAAGAGGTCAAAGAATTAGTTAATAACGCCGGGATATACGGCATGACTGTTAGTATGGTAACTGGTTGTGGTTTGCAAAAAGGAAGAAAAGAGGTATATCGGGGGACGGAATACGATATTAATTTACTTCAAAAAGTAAAAATTGAGATCGTGGTTCAGGATGAAGATGTGGAACAGTTAGCAACAGATATTGTGGAGCGAATTCGTACTGGTTTTATTGGGGACGGCAAGATTTTCATTTACCATGTGGAAGAAGCAGTGCGCATCAGAACCGGGGCTAAGGGTGAGCAAGCTATTAGTCATTAATATAGATGATTATAGTTAAAATAATTAAAGGAGAAGTGGTTAATTATGAATGTAGTGAAAAAAAGATGTTTAAGTTTAATCTTGGTAATAGTGGCATTGCTGATACCAGCAATGGCCATGGCCGCTGACCAAGGGATGCATCCGGAAACTAAAAGGGCTATTGATACGGTCTGGGTGTTGTTGGCAGCCTTTTTAGTCTTCTTTATGCAAGCGGGTTTTGCCATGGTAGAAGCGGGCTTGACCAGGGCTAAAAATGCGGGAAATATTATTATGAAGAATTTAATGGACTTTTCCATTGGCTCTATTTCGTTTTTTGCGATTGGTTTTGGCCTGATGTTTGGCCTGGATCGGGGTGGTTTTATTGGGGTAACCGGTTTTTTTGGTTTAGATAAGATGACCCATTTAGGTCTAGGGATTCCCATCGAAGCCTTTATTATCTTTCAAACGGTATTTGCCGCTACGGCCGCGACTATTGTCTCGGGAGCGATGGCGGAAAGAACTAAGTTTTCCTCGTATATTATGTATAGTGCGGTGATTACCCTCTTTATCTACCCGGTAGTCGGGCATTGGATCTGGGGCGGCGGTTGGTTATCTCAGCTGGGTTTTGTTGATTTTGCCGGTTCGACGGTAGTTCATTCCTTAGGCGGTTGGGCGGCTTTAGTTGGTGCCGCAGTGATTGGTCCGCGGATTGGGAAGTATAATAAAGACGGAAAACCGAACGCTATTCCTGGCCATAGTATTACCTTAGCAGCTTTGGGGGTCTTTATCCTCTGGTTCGGATGGTTTGGGTTTAATCCTGGAAGTAGTTTAGCCGGAACGGATATGAGTATTGCCACAATTGCCATGACTACCAACTTGGCTGCCGCAGCCGGAGCCTTAACGGTAATGATAATCACCTGGCTGAGATATAGTAAACCAGATGTGAGTATGTCTTTAAATGGCGCTTTGGCCGGCTTGGTTGGCATTACAGCGGGTTGTGCGGCGGTGGACCTTTTTGGAGCGGTTATGATTGGTCTAATTTCCGGGATTGTGGTAGTCTTTGGCATTGAGTTTATAGATAAAGTCTTGAAGATTGACGACCC
>JANQHU010000279.1 GCA_028282485.1 Bacillota bacterium | reverse complement strand
GCACATCAGGGGAAAGAGGGTGAGTGGGGCCATGGAATTAGTATTAGTGGTTCTCGTAATGTAACCCTGCAGAATATTACGGCCCAAGATTGTTGGGGCGATGGTTTTTACATTAGTTATGACGCCCGCGGCCAGACTCCTTCCCGAGATATTCGCATAAGCGGCTGTTACTCCAATAATAATCGGCGCCAAGGTCTGAGTATAGTTGGTTGTGAAAGAGTTGTGGTAGAAGATAGTTCTTTTACGAATACGAACGGAACCCCACCTCAGTCGGGGATTGATATTGAGCCTAACCCAGGCTTGGAAGTTCGGGATGTAACTATCACCAGATGTCAATTCACCGGGAATAAAGTATTTGGGTTGCTAATTGTAGGAACAAATGGTAAGATAGATAATATTAAAATTTATAATAATACAATAAGTGATTCCAAATACGGGATCTGGATCTCCCACACCCGAGGCAAGTTTGTGATTGAAAACAATAACCTGTCCCAGTGTCGGGTGCAATTTAATGTAGTCCATTAGTTTTTTGATTTTGGGTTACCCAAAATTGAAATAAAATTTTCGTTTAAAGGAGTTTTATGTCTTTGGAAAACAGAAAGAAAGCGCGAACAAAGGAAGTTTCTAAAAAACCAAGAATTCTCTATCTGATCACTCAGGGAATTCTCGGTGGGCCCCGCACTCATATTAACCATTTGATTTCATTCTTGAAAAATGATTATGAGATTCACGTGGCAGTGGGTGCCAAATACTGTATGCCTAATTATTTAGAAGAGGGGGAGATCCCTCTTCATGTAATTCCTTCTTTAGAACGACCGATTAATCCTTGGAAAGATCAAAAGGCCTTAGGGGAAATCAAGGCATTAATTACAAAGATTAAGCCGGATTTAATCAGCACCCATTCCAGCAAAGCCGGAATTTTAGGCCGTTATGCCGCCAAAAAATGTGAGGTTCCGGCTCTTTTTACCGCCCACGGTTGGGCTTTTACGGAAGGGGTTTCGGAGTTGCAAAGAAAACTCTATATTCAAATTGAAAAGAGGATGGCCCGGTATGCCCAAAAAATCATCTGTGTCTCGGAACACGATCATCAGTTAGCCTTACAATACGGGGTGGGTCAAAAGGAACAATTGGTAACTATTCAAAATGCCATGCCCTTTTTTCCCGATCAACCTCTCGCCGGACTGGCCGGCGAAAAGCCGGTGCGTTTAATCATGGTAGCCCGTATCTGTGAGCAAAAAGACCATCAGTTACTTTTGCAGGCCCTCTCTAAATTAAAAGTGACAAAAGATTATGTGGTTGATTTGGTGGGGGACGGGCCTCTCCTGGAAGAATCGAAGCAACTGGTTCAAGAAATGGGACTAGAGGACCGGGTTAATTTCTTAGGCTCCCGTACCGATGTCCCGGAGCTCTTAATTAAATCCCATGTTTTTTTGCTGATTTCTAAATGGGAAGGCTTTCCCCGGAGTATTATTGAAGCCATGCGAGCCGGGTTACCAGTGGTAGCCTCGGATGTGGGAGGTACCAAGGAAGCGGTAATCGACACCAAAACCGGATTTTTAATCCCACGGGGTGATCTGGAAGGTTTAATTAAGGGCCTAGAAAAGATTATTAATCAACCTAAGTTACGGGCCGAAATGGGACTAGCCGGACATCAAAGATTTTTAGACCATTTTACTTTTGAAGGTTTGGTGGAAAAGACAACTAAAGTTTATCAAGAGATATTAAATAAATAAATTTTTTAAATTATTTAAGGGGGAAGGAATTTTATGAATGTAACAGTAATTGGATGTGGTTATGTGGGCCTGACTACGGGAGTAGCCCTAGCCTATATTGGCCACCAGGTAATTGGCGTGGAAAAAAATCCGGAAAAACTAGAATTATTAAGGCAGAAACAGAGCCCGATCCATGAGGCAGGGATGGATGAAATGTTGGACTCTATTGAGACTCGAATTAGTTTTACTAATAATACCCAGGAAGCAGCCGAAGATGCTGATCTGATCTTAATCGCGGTGGGCACCCCGCCTAAAGAAAATGGGGATGCGGATACCAGTTATGTGGAGACCGCCGCTGCCGAGATTGCCTCCGTCTTAAAAGATAAGCATCATTACACCATAATTGTGAAATCGACCGTACCAATTGGGGCTAATCATAAGGTAGCCAACGTTATTCAGCGCGTCTTAGCAACCCGCAAGATTAAGGCTCAAGTATATTTTGCTTCAAACCCGGAATTTTTACGGGAAGGGAAGGCCTTAACCGACATGCTTTATCCCGACCGGATTGTAGTGGGGGCGGAACAGGAAGAAGCGATCGAGAGTATTCGGCGGCTGTATCGACCGATTTTAGAACAGACTTTTACCCCACCCAAGTCTTTAAAAAGGCCCCAAAATTATTTTTTACCGCCTTTGGTAACTACTAATACCACTAGTGCCGAAATGACGAAATATGCTGCTAATGCCTTTTTGGCCTTAAAAATTAGCTATATTAATGAAATTGCCGGTCTTTGTGAAAAAGTAGGCGCCGATGTTAATGAAGTAGCCCGAGGGATTGGGTTGGATCCCCGAATTGGAGCTCGCTTCCTCCATTCCGGAATTGGTTGGGGGGGGAGCTGTTTTCCCAAAGATACTTTAGCCTTGCTCGCCTTAGGAGAAAACTATAACTATGGGATGCCGATTATTCAAGCGGCCCAAACCGTGAATAACCGGCAACGCCGTTTGGTAATCGAAAAACTGCAAGCTAATTTAAAAGTCTTGCGGGGCAAAACCATTGGAATCCTCGGATTGACCTTTAAGGCGGATACCGATGATGTCCGGGAGGCGCCTTCCTTAGATATTATTAAAATGTTAATTGCGAGTGGCGCTATTGTTAAAGCCCATGATCCCATCGCCATTGATAATGCTAAAGAATTACTAGCCGGAGAGGAGATCGAGTTTGTCGCGGATCCTTATGAAATGGCTCGGGATTGTGATGCTTTAGTGCTATTGACCGAATGGAATTGTTTCAGCCACCTGGACTTTGAGAAATTATATCAACAAGTAAAAACGCCCTTTTTCTTAGACGGTCGCAACTTTTTAAATCCGGAACAATTAAGAAAAGCCGGCTTTGTTTATGAGGGGTTTGGCCGATGAGACATGCCTTAGTAACGGGAGGAGCCGGATTTATTGGAAGTCATTTGGTGGATTCATTATTGGCCGAAGGCTGGCAAGTGACGGTGGTCGATAACTGCGACCCTTTCTATGAGGAAGCAGTTAAATTAGGCAATATTGCCAGCCACCAAGCAGCCCCGCATTATCAATTATACCGCATCGATATTCGGGATATGGCGGCGCTGTGCAAAACCTTGACAGCAGAGTATGAAGTGATTGTCCATTTAGCAGCACGAGCCGGGGTCAGACCTTCTATTATGGATCCTCTGACCTACCAGGAGGTAAATGTTCAAGGAACCCAAAATCTGTTGGAATTTGCTAAAGAAAAAGGGATTAAACAATTCGTCTTTGCTTCTTCCTCCAGTGTTTACGGAGTTAATCCCCATGTCCCCTGGCGGGAAGATGATCATGTCTTAATGCCCATTAGTCCTTATGCAGCTACCAAGGTAGCCGGGGAATTGTTAGGCCATGTTTATAGTCATTTATATCAAATGCGGTTTATTGCCTTACGCTTTTTTACGGTTTACGGGCCGCGCCAACGTCCTGATTTGGCAATACATAAATTTGCCAAATTAATCTTAAAAGGGGAGGAGATTCCGGTTTTTGGAGATGGTTCCACTAGGCGGGATTACACCTTTATTGCGGATATTATTCAAGGAATTCGGGGGGCTATGGCTTATCGAGCTACTAATTACGAAGTAGTTAATTTGGGGAATAATCAGACGGTGACTTTAAACGAGATGATCACCACTTTAGAAGAGAAATTAAAGCTTCCGGCTCGAATTAAGCGGCTACCCGAACAATCGGGAGATGTTCCCCAGACTTATGCTGACGTTAGTAAGGCGGAGAATCTTTTTGGCTACAAGCCTACTACCAACTTTGATGGGGGGGTTGCTGCTTTTGTGGAATGGTTGAAAAAAAGTTAGAAATTTAATCCAGTCTTAATCAAATCTTTATTGAGAATTGTAGGGCTTTATGTTAAGATTAGAACGTACCAAGAATAATTCTTAATATTTTTTATTTTAATAAAAAAAATAGGTTTTAGATTTGTATAACCTTATTATAAAGAAAGAATACTATAGTTTGGTTGAAAAAAAGTTTTACTTTAAATTTAAAGATGTGAATATTATAGCATTTATAAAACAAGGAAAAGGATTATTGTTAGGAGGATAGTGCAGAAAATGTCTAGTAAAGGATCTTTTAAAAAAGGAGTTTCCACTAATACAAAAGCTCTATTTAGAGAACAACTGGGTGATAACCGCGGTTTGTCAAATAAAATGATTGACGGATCCAATGTAAAGTCCATTTCGGATTACAAGGAGAGTTTCGAACACCAAAAACCCCGTGGTAATATGTTGCTAAAACGGCTTTTTGATCTGACTTGTGCCGGTTCTGGTTTGCTTTTAATCTCCCCCTTATTAGTACTGATTGCCTTATGGATTAAGATTGATTCGCCGGGACCAATTTTTTTCCGCCAGGTGCGGATTGGTAAAAAAGGAAAAGCCTTTAAAATCTTTAAGTTTCGTACCATGGTCAATGATGCCGAAAAAATGGGGAAACATTTTACGGTAGGTGATGATAGCCGGATCACACCCAGTGGTCATTTTTTAAGAAAATCAAAATTGGACGAGCTCCCCCAACTAATTAACGTTATCTTAGGAGAAATGAGTTTGGTTGGTCCCCGGCCTCAAGTTCCGAAGCATGTTGAGGAGTATCCCAAAAAAATTAAAGAGGTAGTGCTATCGGTCCCTCCGGGCATCACCGAATTTTCTTCTTTAGTTTACATAAATGAGAATGAGTTATTAAATTGTGTAGAAAATCCAGAAGACCATTACCGGGAAAAAATCATCCCCATGAAGCTTTACTATTATATGAAATACGTTTGCGAAAGAAGTCTCTGGTTGGATATCAAACTAATTTTTTTAACCATCACGACTATTGTTAAATCAAAAATAGAACGGTCTCGCCAGGCTAATAAGAGTTGTGAAGATATTCAAACCGAAATGGAGAATCTATCTAAGAAATTAACTTCATAGATCAAGCAATGCTAATTAATAGTTTTTTAGAGGGTGATTATTACTTCTTTGTCTGAGTGATGATCACCCACTTTATTATAAAGCAAAAGTAGGTTGAAGTTTTTTTAGAAATAAGTCTAAGTAAAAAATTATGTAAATGTTGGAGGTTTAGATTAATGAAAGCAATGATCATGGCAGCCGGAGTGGGTTCGCGGTTGGAACCATTAACTTGTAATATTCCCAAACCAATGGTTCCTATCGCTAATCGTCCCGCAATGGAACATATTATTAATTTATTAGCTAAAAATAATATTAAACAAATAGGGGCTAATTTATGGTATCTACCGGAAAAGATTCAAGCCTATTTTAAAGATGGGAGTGAATTTGGCGTGGAGCTTACCTACTCTTTAGAAAAGGAGTTGATGGGAACTGCTGGTGGCGTCAAAAAAATGGAAGACTTTTTAGATGATACTTTTGTAATCATCTCCGGTGATGCCTTAACGGATATTGATCTTTGGGATTTAATTGATTATCATAAAGATAACGGCTCAATGGCGACTATTGCCTTAAAAGAAGTCTATAATCCCCGCCAATTTGGGGTGGTCATTACCGGAGATGACGGGAGAATCAGGGCCTTTCAGGAAAAACCGGAACCAGCCGAAGCCTTAAGCCGTCTGGCCAATACGGGAATCTATGTTTTTGAACCGGAAATTTTCGATTTAATTCCAGCGGAGACTATTTATGATTTTGGGAAACAACTCTTCCCTACTTTAGTCGAAAAGCAGGCTCCTTTTTTCGGTTATCAAATGGATGGTTACTGGTGTGATATTGGTTCTTTAAATCAGTATTGCTTAGCTAACTACGATGTGTTACGGGGCCAAGTGAAAATGGAGGTCCCCGGCAATTGGCATCCCGACGCTATTTATGTAGGAGAGCGAACCGCCATTGCCCCTACCTCCCGAATTGGCTCTAAAGTGATTATCGGGAATAATTGTCATATCGGCCATGGCGTGGAGATTTTTGGGGAAACAGTGATTGGTGATAATTGTATTATTGAAGATAACACTTCGATTTTTGGGAGCATTGTCTGGCGAAATAGCCGGATTGGCCGGGAGGCTCGTTTGGTGGAATCGGTAATTGGCAGTGAATGTTATTTGAAAGAGGAGACGGTTATTGGGGCTGGGGTAATTTTGGGAGATTCTTGTGTAGTTGAATCTGGTAGTATTGTTGATGCTAATTCGAAGATCTGGCCCAAAGAAATAATTCGTTGTTAATAATTCCCGTAAGAGGAGGACTTGCTGATCATGTTACAAGAAACAATGTTAGCCCAGAAAATCTGGGCGGTAGTGGGAGCCACTAGTGATTCTAGTAAATACAGTTACAAACTATATCAAAACATAAAATCCC
>JANQHU010000315.1 GCA_028282485.1 Bacillota bacterium | reverse complement strand
AATGGGTCCCGGAGGACCAGCGCAAAATTAAAGGAATTGTTCAAATTGCTCACGGCATGGGCGAACACGCCGGCCGTTATCAAAAGTTTGCTCAGAGTTTAACCGAAGCCGGCTTTTTAGTATATGCTAACGATCATCGCGGCCACGGGAAAACCGTTAAAGAAATTGAACGCTTAGGTATCGTGGGAAATGATAATTTTAAAAGCCTGGTCAAAAATATGCAACAATTAACCCAGATCATTCGTACCGAAAACCCGCATTTACCGATCTTTCTTTTCGGCCATAGCATGGGCTCCTTTTTGACTCAAGAGTATATGGTACACCAGCGTAATAAAGTCCAAGGAGTGATTCTTTCGGGAACCTGCGGCAAAAAACCTACTTTAAAGATGTATTTGGTAATGCTGTTAGCAAAAATAGAGCAGTTTTTCCGGGGCAGGGAAGCCAAAAGCCATCTCTTGCACAAACTTTTCTTTTTGAATTTCAACCGTTTTTGCAAACCTACCAAAACAAAATATGACTGGCTTTCCCGTAATCAGCAAGCAGTTACTAAATATCTAAACGATCCCTTCTGTGGCCAAATCTATTCTTGTCAATTCTATGTGGATTTGCTGCAAGGCTTAACTAAACTCCATACTAAAAAAAAGCTGAATAATATTAGTAAAAATCTCCCTATTCACTTAGTTGGCGGCTCCAAAGACCCGGTAGGCAATTATCAAAAAGAGGTTAATTGGTTAATAAATAGTTATCGTTTAACCGGCCTCACTAATTTAACCTATCGTTTTTACGAAAATGGCCGTCATGAATTATTAAGCGAAATCAATTGCTTAGAAGTAATCGGCGATCTGATCATATGGCTTAATCAACAAGTAAACTCCCGTAGTAATAAAAAAGCATTGTGATTAGGAGTCAGAAACCCCAAAATTGGCGTATACTGTCTGCACATCATCATTATCTTCCAAGGCATCAATTAGTTTTATTACATGTTCTACCTCTACTTCGCCAATTTCCAGGGAATTTTGGGGCAGCCTAGTGATCTCCACTTCAGTTACAGCAACCTGATGCTGCTCTAAATATCCTCGAACCTTTTCCAGATCTCCTACATTGGTATAAATTTCGTAGTTTTCCCCATTATTTTGCAAATCCAAAGCCCCAGCTTCCAGAATTAGTTCTAATAACTCTTCTTCATTAGGGGTGTCTTCGGCAACTTCAATCATAATTCGGCCCTTAGTTTCAAACATCCAAGCCACACACCCAGCTTCTCCCAGATTCCCTTGATTACGAGAAAAAAGATAACGCATCTCCCCGGCAGTGCGATTACGGTTATCCGTTAAGGCCTTCACCAGTAAAGCCACTCCGGCGGGCCCGTATCCTTCGTAAAAAACCTCTTCGTAACTACTAGCATTAGTATCGTTTCCAGTCCCCCGCTTAATGGCTCTCTGAATATTTTCATTAGGCATATTAATGCTTTTAGCTTTCATAATCGCCAGACGCAACTGAAAATTATGGTCCGGATCACCACCGGATTTAGCCGCCATAATAATTTCCCGGGCTACTTTAGTAAAAGCACTGGCTCGTTTAGCATCAGTGGCTTCTTTCTTTCTTTTAATAGTTGACCATTTGGAATGGCCGGACATAGACATAACCTCCTAAAAAATTATTTTTAATACATAAATACACATCTCAATTCATGTCCCTTAACGAAACTGTTTGATTTGCGGTTAACAGTCCAGAACTCTCATTTGTAACGCTTTCCCTTTAAATCCGACCCCTACGGCTACCACTTCCTCTATTTCATGTACTTTTTTGATTCCTTCAAGATATTTTTTGGTCTCGATTTGCAAAAGGGCACTTTCCGTCAGTTCCGCCAAGGAGCGCTTCCCTTTGGTACTATCCCATTTGAATTCAAAAGCGTAGGCTAATTTTTGCCGTTCTTGATCTTTGGGGATTAAAACCAGATCCGGCCTCCCCAAGCCATACTCCCGATTGCTATAAATATCGTATTTATCTACTGCATACGTTACTAACCCTAAAATATAACCATGATGAAAATTCTCATAGCGATACTCTTGCTCATCATAATCTAATTCTTCGATGGTTTTGTTGGGCAGATCATGATAGCTAACATACCTAAAGTATAATTCTTGGAATAAAAATTCTAACTTCTCGAAATTCCCCTTAACTAAAGCGTCAACTATTCCTTCTACTTTTTGGGCTACCTTGGCATCCTCTTTGAAGAAACTGCG
>JANQHU010000220.1 GCA_028282485.1 Bacillota bacterium | reverse complement strand
TAAACAGAAAAGAAGAAAAAATCGAACTCTTAGCTCTTTCCAAGTATGAAGATAATCCCCTATTTGATCGAAAAATCAACGAGAATGCCTTTGCTAAATTTTTATTATTAGATCCAAATTAATATAATTATCGAAAAAATAAATAAAAATGATGTTGATTTAAATGTTGAAGCAATTCGAGAAAATCTCAAAGAACTTTCTAATAAAATAGAGAGCTATACAAAATCAAATTATGAATTATCTCAAAATAATTATCATCAAATTACCAAAACACCCAAAGCTGAAGCAATAAAAAAGTTAACTGAGAAAGCTGAAGATTTTAAAAAAATTCTCGATCAAGACATTAAGAGTTTTTCTGATCATTCTGAAAAAAGTTTGTTAGGAAAATTTTTTGTTTCTCAACAATTAAAATTGCAAAAAAATACTCGCATTTCTTCATTTATGATAGATAAATTTACACTGATTCCTTTCGAAAAAAAATTAAGGAAATCCAGAACCATCTTAATACTTTAAATGATAATAACTCAAATAAAACAACTTAATATTCATTCCCGCACATTCAACACCTGCTCAATCTCTAAACCCGCTTTTTGGGCCGCTGCAATCCCGGCCTCTAATTGACCCACCATCTCGGGAGAATGGGCGTCACTACCAATCACAAATTTGACACCTTCCCGGGCAGCGGTACGAATAAACTCCACTGACTCCGCACCATGCTTAGCGTTAATCTCCAGGGCAGTCCCTTTTTGGGCACAAGCCCTGGCTAACTCTACCGTGTCAATGGCCACATGCAAGCCAGGATGGGTAATGATGTCAATCCGATTTCGATAAACCGCTTTCACAATGGCCCGGGTATTATTCTCCCGGGCCTGTTGCCGGATCCGAAAGCTCACGTTACTCAAAGCCCGTTCCGATAAAAACTGGATTCCTTCCCGAAACCGCTGGGGGACTACGGCCAGATGAAATCCCACTAAAACTTGGTCCAAACTCTGCAAGACTTCCTGGGGGAGATCTAATTCTCCCTCATAATTAATAATATTAGCCTCAACTCCGGCCAAGATCTTAATTAAAGAAGTCCCGGCTCTTAACTGCCCCACCTCGGCTAGTAATTCTCTAAAATTTTGTAGAGTAGTGCGTCGACCGTGGCCAAAGTTGGCTGGGCCGTGTTCAGCGATCCCTATAATTTCCAAACCCGCCTTTTGGGCAGCCACCACATTATCCAGCAGTCTGCCCGTCCCCCCGGAATACCTAGTATGTGTATGATAATCAGCAAAAGCCTGCCACATTTTTTTCCCTCCCCAAAAATATTATACCCCGAAATCGGGGTATTAAAAGTCAGTCTATTATTAAAATAATGTGGCTTTAACAACTTTAAGTGACTCGATTCCGTTTTTTATCCCGGTACCGTTCTAAAGCCAGGGCAATTAAACGGTCGACTAAGGCAGTATAATTAACCCCACTGGCTTCTAAAAGCTTAGGATACATACTCACCTTGGTAAACCCGGGCATGGTGTTAATTTCGTTAAGATAAATTTCTTCCGTCTCTTCATTCACAAAAAAGTCGACCCGACTTAAGCCAGACCCGTCAATGGCCCGAAAAGCTTTCACCGCCAGATCTTGGATTCGAAAGGTAGTCTCCATGGATAATTGCGCCGGAATGATTAATTGGGAATCATTCCGTAAGTATTTAGCCTCATAGTCATAAAATTCCGCACTAGGCAGGATTTCTCCCGGTAAGGAAGCGGTAGGGTCATCATTTCCCAAGACACTACACTCAATCTCCCGGCCCTGAATTAACTTTTCAATAATCACTTTCCGGTCGTATTGACAAGCCAAATCCATGGCTTTAATTAATTCTTCCTCATTAGTAGCCTTGGAGATTCCCACACTGGAGCCTAAGTTGGCCGGTTTCACAAAACAAGGGTAGCCAATCTCCTCCCGAATCGTCTTTAAACTCCATTCCCGGCTAGACTCCCAATCGCTCCGGAGCATTCCTAAATATAGGCCCACTGGTAACTTATTTTGGGCAAAAGTATTCTTCATCAAAACCTTATCCATCCCGACGGCAGAAGCTAAAACACCACAACCCACATAAGGAATATCCGCCATCTCTAATAACCCCTGGAGGGTTCCGTCTTCCCCAAAAGGGCCAT
>JANQHU010000216.1 GCA_028282485.1 Bacillota bacterium | reverse complement strand
AAATACACCCGCCTTCCCCAGTAATCCTGAATGGGCCTTCCTTTAAAATGCCCAGATCACCCAGCCAGGCTAGCCAAGCGGTGGCAAAGAAATAGGCCGGGAGAATAATTGGCCAGAAATACACCCCGCGAAAAAAACCGCCCATGGGTAAGCTAGTTTCTAGCAAAAAATAACTTAAGATAAGCCCGGCAACCATAGCAATTATGGTAGTAGCTAGGCTAATGGTCAACGAACGGCCGTAAATAACCAGGAGCCGCTGATCAATAAAGAGTTTGGTCAGATCCTGAATGAAAATATTTAATTCCTGCTGTAATAAAAAACCGGATCCTATTAATAATGCACTGACTACAGACCATGAAACTACTCTTCTATTCACTTAGCTAAGATCTCTTGTAACATTCGACTGGATTTCTCAAGATTATTGCCCAGGGTTACAAAATCGACTTCCATGGCTTTGATTTTATCAATCCCGGCTAACTTCTTTACTTTTAAACCCTGATGTAAGGGAAGCTGCATGGAAGCCGAGTTGGCCAGTTTTAATTCCACCGCTTCACTTAAAAGATAATCAATCAGTTGGCGGGCGTTTCTGCCATTGGGGCCGTTTTTAATGAGACAAACCGTATTGGGCATTACAAAACTCCCCATTTCCTGTTTCCCTTGGTCTAAAAAAGCCATTTTTACCGGAAGCCCACTCAGCATCCCAGAATTAGCATCATCGGTATCAGTTAAGCCAATCGGGTAAACCCCGGCTCCCACTTTATCCCGCACCACGGAGTTACCATCTACCAAGGCCACCTGGTTTGCTGTTAAGCTCTCCGCATATTTGCGGGTCTTCGCGGCGCCCCAGACTGTATAAAGGGCGGCAAAATGGGTATTGGTACTCCCAAAAAGAGGATTAGCAATACAAACCTTACCCTGCCATACAGGCTGGGCCAGCTCGGCTAAAGTTTTGGGCAGCTCGGCTGCTTTGACGAGATTGGTATTATAAATAAGTACTCGGGAACGTGCGGCAAAACCGGTCCAATATCCGGCCGCATCTTTAAAATAACCGGGAATAGTCTTGGCATTAGGAGATTTATATTTAGCTAATCCTCCTTTGTTTTTCAAAACAATGGTTCGCCCAACTTCCGAATTCCAAAAAACATCAGCGCGAGGGTTCCTTTTTTCGGCAATCAACCGATTGACTAACCCCACAGTTTTAGTAGCTTCGCTATCGTAGACAGCTTTCACTTTAATCCCGGTTTTTACTTGAAACTCTTTAATAATTGGTTCAGAATAAACCTGGTCGAGGGAAGTGTACAGAACTACTTCTCCTGCTCCAGCCTGACAAAGGCTGGTGATTAATAAACAGAGGACGGCGATGAGTGTAAATTTTTTCATTGTGTAAGAACGCTCCTTTTCTTAAATATCTGCTAATAACTCTGGTAATAAGACTTCTTGGTACCCGGCTAATCTCTTAGTTTGTAGGCTTTGGGCGAGAATCTTTAACTCCGAGTGTTGTAAATTAGCTAATTTCTTTAACCGGGGCTGCGAAATTGCTTCTTGGGATAGGGTTTTTTGATAATCAGCTAACCCATAATGCCATAAAAATAACCGCTTCCCGTAACGCTGGGCTAGCTTATCGGCAATTTGTAGCCCTTCCGGATCAAAATCCCCTGAATAATAAAAAAGCGCCCCACTTGCCGCTAATAAATCTAATAAGACCAAGGCAGCTACCTTTAGTTGGCCAAAAGTACAGACTAAAGAGACGGGCCTTTTTTTCTGATTTTCTACTAGACTAGCAAAAACTCCGGGGTTTTCAACGATGTAGACTTTGGGCCTAGGGCTCACCACTTTAGCTAACGAACTTAGATTTCCTAAATTAACTACTAAAGTCTCGCCTCTTTGATTAAAACCTACCCAGCCTTGATGCAGCTCCCCTTCTTTCGTATAAGCCTCAAGGCCGGCGACTACTACAAAACTAGAAACTTCATCAGTGAGTAATCCGGCTTGATAATAAAGCTCCGCCCGGGCTTCACTATCTTGAGGACGCGGTTTTTGAAAGGAATAAGCTAATGCCGCTACCAAAAGTTGGCCCCCCGCAGTGTTGATATCAAAAGCGTGGGGGTTTTTAGTTACTCGGGCCGCAAAGACGGCCAAGCGCTCTTTTAGCTGTTGTTGGACTGGTAAAGCTGCTAACCCGCGAGCGACTGCTTCTAAATCTTGTTGTAAGGCCCTCCGGTCTTCCTGATAACGGTGCATCAAAATTCGGTAAGAATTTTCTTTATTAGTCAAAATATCTTCTAACCATTTACTAGCCAATCCCACTCCCCAATGAGCCCGTAGTTCTGCAAAAAAACGCAATCGTTCCCCTTCGTAGTCAGCCCGGGCCTCTTTTTGGGAGATTAAGGCTTCCCCCCAATAGGCGGCCAGAACCTCTTCTAACTCTATTTCACTAAACCGACTCTTTTTTAAACTAAGGCGTAATTGACGAACCGAAATTAATAGTTGTCGCTGTCCCTGAAAATTTTTGCGTACCAAAGAACTCAAGGCTTCGATTTCCTGATTCTGAGCTTCAGCGAGTAACACCTGCCCTCCGAGCCGACCTAAAGAGCGATACTTTTTTAATAATTCCCTAAACAGACGGTTAAAGCCAGGATTACTGCGAAAATAAGCTACTGCTTCGGTAATTTTACTTTCTTGATTCATCTCTTCCTTTTCAACTCTTTCTAACTAACTGCCACTTCTTTTTGGGCCTGCTCAAATTGATCCTCTGCCGAAGTCACTAGTTGACGGTGCTTTCCATTCCACTGGTAACGGATTACCGTCACAAAGTCGGCATTATTAGGACGCACCAACTCACAAATAGCCAAAGCCGGCACCGTATCACAGTCACCCCAGAGAGCTTGGGAATTAATAATAAAATCAAATTGTAATTCTTCAATCAAACGAAACATATCCCGAATATTCGATTCATCTACCCCAGCAAAGGCTTCATCCAAGGAGATTAAGCGCGGGCAATCCTCCCGGGCTCCATCATACCGGGCATAAACCGAAGAAAAAAGAGGGACGTACATCGCCATGGCCTTTTCCCCGCCGCTAAAACGATAGAAGGCATTATCTGTTAACTCTTTTTTAGTTTCATTGGCTTTTAAATACGACAGCTGAAACTCAAACCATTGGCGGTAGTCTAAAATCTCTTTCATAATGCCGTGAAAAGTCAAAGTAGTTCCTTTTTCTTCTAAAATCTTACGTGCCTGGGCAATTTTGGAACGAAAATGTTTGGCCAAACTCTCCGTCTGGGCTTCATTCAAAAGCCGTAGATCTGCTTTCAGAATATCCACTAACTCCTTGGTATCAATCTGTTCCTCAGTTTCTGCTACTTTACTCTTCCAAGCTAAACTAAAAGATAAGCCGCTGGAAGTATTCATTCCTTCCATTAACTGATTCATCTGTTTCACCCACTGCTCACTATGATAAATCTTATCCCGAATCTTTTTGCCTACGGTATTAGCTAAAATATCTTCAAAAAGCTGCCGGTCACTCTCTTGTAATAACCGTTGATTTTCAGTGATGCCAGTCTTGACAAACTCTTCTAAAATGGGAAAATCAACCCTTTTCCCCTGAATTTTGGCAGTCAGGGCTAGCCTTTTCCGGGAAGCAATAATGGGGCTTAACTCTTCCTTAGTTGCTTCAGTTACTTCCGCCGCGAAGAGGGATTCTAAAGCCAGATTGTATTCCGCTAAATGCTGCCGATTTAGATGAAACTTTTCCTGCAACAGCCCCGATAACTCTTCCCGCAGCCGACCCGGTTTTTCTCCTTTCTTTAATTCTTGCTCGATTTCTTTAGCCTGAGTCCAATAATTATCAGTGGTATCGAGAACAGACCAGGCATAACCTAATTGATACTCTTGCTGAAAACTAAACTGGGCTGCGGCAGCTATGTCTTGCAAAACCTCTGTTTCTTTTGCGATTGCGGTTAACTTTTCCTGAGCGCTCGCTTTTTTTTGAGCGTAAGACTGGGAATCCCGAATGGCAGCTTCGATCTTGAGGGGAAGCTCTTGCAATTCTTTGAGACAAGTCTCAACCTCCTGGGCGATCTGTTCAAAATTAGTTTCCTGCAAAAGCTGGATAGAGTTGGCTTTTTTAACCTGCTTCTCCTCCCTTTCGCGCCAAATACGGCCTAAATCATACCGCAGATCGTCCAGATCCTGTAAAAGTTCTGCCAATTGCGCCTGCATACTAGCCTGTCGCTGCTGCAGGTTCATTAATTTTAATTTTTCCCGTTCCAACTCTCCCAAAAGATCCCGGTAGGTTTGAATCTCTTCTTCTGCTTTCGTATAATCATTTAAGGTAAGGGGTAGTTCCAGTTTCTCCGTTAACCGCCGCAGTTCTGTGCGAATTTTTTGTAATTCTTGATAAATGACTTCCACGGCATTCTCTTTATTTTTTAATTCCATTAGCTGGTTATTTACTGTTAGCTGGGCTTCTTTCAAAAAGTAAAAGGGTTTTTCCAAAATTTCTTTCCGGGGAAAAGTGGCTACCTCTTCTCGCAGGCTTCTCTTGATGCCTTCTAAGGCAGCAATCTTTTCTTTTTGACCTTTAAGCAGCTCTTTAAACTCAGCTATTTCCCCTATCAAAGTGGCGATCATCTCTGCTCGGTAACGTTTCCGAGAGGTCACTCCCAAAAACTTACCCGGGATATTTTGAGCTACTGCCCCTTTGATGATCCCGATGGTATACTGGCCGTTACCATTAATCGCCGCTCCCGCTTCTGTCTCACTAATCACAATACTAGCCAGAATTCTCTCTACCAAATCATTACTTATCTGACTATCAACTGGTAAGGAAGGTTGCAAAAACCGGGTAAGATTATCTTCAAAATACTGAGGATTAGCCCTAAAATAGCGTTCCCCAATTCCCTCAGCCTGCCAGGGCAACTCCCGCTGATACTCTTCAGGAATAATTAAAGCATCTAAAAGCCCCATATCTTTGAAAGCTTCTTCTAATTGATCCCGTAAACTCCCAGTTACCTCTTCCCGAAAATCCACCGCTTGGTAAAAAGGTAGGTACGGAATGCCTTTTTCCTGTAACAGCTTTCGATTAGCGACTACTTTAGCTTCCCGTTCCGGCTCCGGTTCTTTTTGTTTTTTCCACTCGGCTAACTCCGCTTCTTTTTCGGCTTTGCTTGTTTCTAAAGCAAGCTTTTCGGCTTTTAAAACCGCAATTTTTTCCGTCAAATCGGCAGCAGCAGCTGTTTCCCAGTGGCTAACTTCCCGCAAAATCTCTTCATAACTATTACCCTGCCCATAATTATTGATTAAACGAATTAACGAAGTTAACTCCTCCGAAGCTATTTTTAAATACTGATTCCTTTGTTCCCACAAATAAGTCTCTTCAATAAACTCATCTTTGGCTTCTGCCAAAGCCGCAGCGGCTTTCTCTTCTTGGCGCTCGGCTTCTTCTTTGGCTCGGCGTTGCTGAGTTACTTCTTGCAAGGCCCGGTCGTGTTCACGATTTTTGTGGTTTTCTTTTTCCAGCTCTTTTCGGGAAGCTGTAATCTTATGATAAAAATTATTAACTTCTTGCCGAAAGATTTTAAAGTTTTCTACACTCATTTCTTCCCGGGCTTCCGTTTGAAAATAATCATCTTCATAAAAATGCAGCCCCGCAGCTAAATCAGCCATTCGCTTCAAGACTGAATCGATTTCACTTTGCAGCTGATCTTGAGTGTTTTCAATAGTAGTTAGTTCCACCCCCAGTTGCCGTTCTCTTACTTCTTTAGTCTCTAAACCGGCTTCTTTGGCTTTTTTTTGCTTGTGTAAGCTCTCTAATTCCTGCTCAATTTCTTCTAATTGTTTTTTAATTTGAAAAGCATCATGTTTTTCTAACTGAGTCTTCTTATGTTCTAAGGCTTTCTGTTTT